>JACOSC010000320.1 GCA_016179055.1 Acidobacteriota bacterium | reverse complement strand
GATTGCGCATCGTGATGAATGATCGCGGCCGGAAAACGGTGTTCCGCATCATCACCATGAAGTCGGGCAGCGGCTGGAAGCCATCGGTCTGGTCGGCGCCCATCCACACGTAGAGCGATGCATCCTCAGCGAGAACATCGCCTGTGTTCTCTGTCCACATCCGACACCAGTGGATGAATTCAGACACGCTCCTCTTTTCGAACGCCACCAGATTGTAAGGCGGGTCGTGCACTGCCAGCGTCGCCAGGCGTCCTGCCATCAGGAGTCGGACATCCGAAATGCACGAAGCGTCGAGACATCCTATCCGATGCTTGCCGGATGAGTCCTCCCAAACTTGGCCGGGCTTGAGGCGGCAGTATTTCAAAAATGCCGCCCGCACGTCAGAGGCCTGATCAAGACGAGGAAGCGGATGGTTCTGCATCACTGCGAGATTTACCTGACTGATGCCTTCTCGTAAATCCCCAAAATCTTTTCCTCCGTATCTGGGAACGCGGGCTCAACATGACACGCCGCAACAGTTGATTCGGACCAGTCTATTCCCCGCCACAAGCCGCTTTTGCTTCGAAATCGCCGGCGGCGACGTTCACGAGTTTCTACGGGTCAATGCTCACGGCGACGGCGGTTTGTCGGTCGCTCGAAGGTGTCGTCGACAGCGGAGAATGATGCCCTTCTTGAGGGTGTGCACGTTGGGCTTGGGCGGCGGCAAGGCATCGTAGAGCCGAGCGACTTCCTGCTCGAACAGCATTTCGGCTTGGTCCCGTTCCGGCGCAAACGGGTCAAGCGCATTCGCGAAGCGGTCGTAAAGGACGGCTAACTGGGGGACGCTCTCGGCTGGCACGACGCCTAGCCTTCGAACAAGTGCGAAATTTGTCTTGAAAAAATAAAAAAGCTCGAAATGCCCGTAAATATTGGTTGAAATGCGTTCGCTTAAAAACAGCAACCACCAACAAAAGGCCATTTCGAGTGAATAGAACCTACCATAAAATTCTGCGGAACCGCAAGAATAGAATCCAACGTCGCTTGGCCCCCAAGAACTGGGAAGACCAGCCGCGACCGATGCTCAAAGCCAGCAACATTCACTACGAAATGGCCTCGCGCGTGCAGGGAGTCAATTGCGGCGGGATTGGAGCCATGCATTTACTGGCGCTCCGGGTGGGGTTGGTGGAGGACATCGATCGCAACCTGAAGTTGTTGAAAGTGCACCTGCCTTACCACGAGAGCGATCACGTGCTGAACATGGCCTACAATATTTTGGCGGGAGGAGTGCGGCTGGAAGATATCGAACTACGACGGCAGGATGAAAACTTTCTCAACGGATTGGGCGCGCAACGCCTTCCCGATCCGACGACCGCGGGAGATTTCACGCGGCGCTTCGATGCCGCGGATATTTTATCGCTGCAGGAATGCGTGAACCGAGCTCGCCTGGCGGTGTGGAAAGTCCAGCCGGAAGGATTCTTAAAGGAAGCGTTCCTTGACGTGGATGGGACGATAGCTGGGACCTGCGGCGAGTGTAAGGAAGGCATCGGTCTTTCCTACAAAGGAATTTGGGGTTACGCCCCGTTGATCGTGAGTCTGGCCAACACCAAAGAAGTGCTCTACCTGCTCAATCGACCCGGGCAAGCCGCCAGTCAGAGCGGGAGCGTTGAGTGGATTGAGCGAGCGGTTGATCTGGTCAGGCCGGTCGCTGGGGCAGTGACCCTTCGCGGAGATACCGATTTTTCCCATACCGAACAACTGGATCGCTGGGACGGCCAAGCCATCAAATTCATTTTAGGAATCGATGCGCATCCGAAGCTTGTCAAAATCGCTGATGAGCTGCCGTCCAGCGCCTGGCAGCGGCTGGAACGATTGCCGCAGTACCAAATTCTGAGCGAGCCGCGCCAGAAAGCCTTCCGCTACAAAGAACAGATTGTGGTCGAGAAGGAGTTCAAAAATCAGAAACTGGTGGGAGAAGACATCGCGGAGATCGAATATCAGCCGGTCAAGTGCAGAACCAAGTATCGAGTGATCATCGTGCGTAAGAATATCAGCGTGCAACAAGGAGAGAACGCGCTCTTGGATGAGATAAAGTATTTCTTCTACATCACCAACCGCTCCGACAAAGCAGAAAAGATAGTGGGGTTAGCCAACGGACGGTGCGATCAAGAAAACGTGATCGAACAGTTGAAGAACGGCGTGAACGCGATGCGGATGCCTGTGCATGATCTACTGAGCAACTGGGCGTATATGGTCATGGCAGCGTTAGCTTGGAATTTCAAGTCCTGGTATGGACTCCTGACGCCCAACCGCGAGCGGGGCCTCCAATTGGTGAAGATGGAATTTCGGAGATTTCTCAACGCCATCATGCTGATCCCCTGCCAGATCGTGCGGACGGCTCGCCGAGTAATTTACCGCGTGCTCGGATACAATAGTTGGTTAACTGATTTTTTTGCGACCTGGAAACGACTCCAGCAGTGGGTCCTAGGATAGCCAGAGGAAGTTGAGAGTTTGATCGACCACGGAAGAGGTGTCGCTGTCTAGGACGAAAAATTGGATCAAAACTGTGGTCTCAGCCGAAAAGCGCCGCTGCGATGCGGTTGGGCGGCGAATCGGCGTGTGGTCTGTGGCGGATCACGAGATTTTGCGGCGAAATTTTCAAAATTTATTAGAGGCAAGCGGCGACGAACGTAATGCGCTTGTTTTCGG
>JACOSC010000319.1 GCA_016179055.1 Acidobacteriota bacterium | reverse complement strand
TATGAAACCCTGCGCCGGGTTGCAAAGTAGTCACATCGGCGAGCGGAGCGGCGGAATCAGCTCTGTGCGGAAGTGGCAAGCATACTGATTGAATCCAGCTGTCGAAAGCAACATGGCTCGGTGAGGGAGTGAAGCGCCGCGACGGGCGCGAGCGGCGGGGCGGTGGGCAGATCGCACGATTCCGTCACAGAATCACGCGCCGCCGTCGAGGCAGCGGCGGGATTAGTCGGCACGAAGACCATGAGCATACTGCTTCAAGGTATAGCGGGCTGGGAATCGCATCGCTCGGTGATGGGGTGGAGCGCCGCGGCGGGCGGAGCGGCGGGGTTGCGCTGAAGACAACAAGCACATCGCTTCAATGACGACCAGGCTAAGAATCGCAGCGTTCGTTGAAGGGGTGCCGCGGCGCGGCGTGCGGAGCCGGGTTGGGTGGGACGGTGCGGTGTTGCCGCGCGATACGCCATGGAGGCTCCCGGAGTCTCGCCAGCGATTCCGCGTCGCAGCCCCCCAGTTCTTTCACACGTTTGAAATCATATTGCATTCAATGTGAAATCATAGTATACTATCGTGGTGAAAAGGAAGGCCACCTTTGACAGCTCCTTCTGGGTTCATGCTGTTTATCTCGATCTGGTAGACTTTCTCTTGGAAGATTATGAATTGATCTGTACTCCGGCGGTCGTGGAGGAACTGGGACCAGCGAACCCAACCAGCCTGAGATTAAAGCGATTAATAACGGAGGGGCGCATCTGGCGTGGAACGGCGGGTAAAGAGAAGGTAAGTCTATACGGGAAAGGGGAACGGGCGGCCATCAACTTAGCCTTGGAGAAAAAACTACTCCTCCTGATTGATGATTGGAAGCACTATGAGGCGGCCCAACAGGCGGGCATTGAGGCGACGAACTCGGTGGTCTACTTAGTGAGCCTGTATGGGCGGGGACGCTTCTCCGTCGATCAGGTTCTCGAGGCCTTGGCGAAAATGACGCGACGGGGCACGATTAAACCCGGCTGGATCTTATCCGCTCTAAAGCTGGTGGCCGAGATTAGAGAGCAGTCCTCTCAGAAAGGAGAGCGCTCTGATGAAGAGACCTAAGAATGCCAAGACAACGACGATCACGATTCGTCTGACCGACGATCAGCATGACGTGTTGCAGCGGCTTTGCCGACTCAAGCATACCAGCCAAACCGCCTATATGTCCTATTTGGCTGCCGAGCAGGCGCTCAAGGAATTGTTGAATTACGCCGTCCGAGAGTATCTAGAGGGCAAAGCCAGCCTCAGTGCATTGTCCAACCAGACCGGACTGGATGTGCCGACCCTCATGAATGCCGTCGCGGACGTGTCCGCCGAAGACAAGCGAGTCGTGGAGAGTTTCCGGTCCGCGGCGAAGGCTTTATCGGTGGCCCATAAAGATCCAAAATTTTATGAGCTGGCCCTGAAAGCCTTGGCTAGTTAATCTTGCGTGGAAACCGATCCCAGACCGTGGGAACGGCATCCTGGATGGACTTCCCTCTCAGGGAGGGGCTTGGCGAAGGGTCATGGCGACACCCCCCGAGTGCCATATTTTCTACTATCGAAGGTTATGACGGCGAACAATAGAAGAGTCACCAAACCGCTGGGCGGTAAAAGCTATGGGCACATACCGCACCTTCCCGGATCGCGGAGGGGACCGGGCGATCATCACTGCCATGAAGGGCAAGCGCGTATTGCCACGGAGAAAGCCAGAGATCGCCACGACTTGATCATTGTTCAAGAAAAGCTGGACGGATCGAACGTGGGTGTGGGCCGGCGCGAGGGCGTGCTTTATCCTCTGACCCGGGCCGGTTATTTGGCCAGTACCTCGCCCTATGAACAGCACTGGCGTTTTTCCGAATGGGTTTATGCCCATTCCGCGCGATTCCTGGCGGTTTTAAGGGACGGCGAGCGGCTCTGCGGGGAGTGGCTCATGCAGGCGCACGGCACCCGCTACGCCTTAACCCACGAGCCCTTTGTTGTTTTCGATGTCATGCGCGGAGAAGAGCGCGCCACGCTTCTGGAACTAACGGACAGACTGGCTCCTTACGGATTTACCCAACCCTGGGTTATCCATACGGGCCCGCCGCTGAGTGTCCCATCGGCTTTGGCGGCTCTGCACCGCTCCGCTCATGGGGCCCTGGACCCGGTCGAGGGAACCGTCTGGCGCGTGGAACGAAACGAACGGATTAACCCCAACGGATCGGAACGCGCGTGGCGTGTAGACTTTTTGGCCAAGTACGTGCGACCCGATAAGCAAGATGGTATCTATCTTCCCGACGTGAGCGGGCAGCCGCCGGTTTGGAATTGGCGCCCAACTTACCCAGTAACGCACGAATGATATCGTTAGATAGCTGGGCTCAGGGGTGGTGTCTCTTGAATCACGGCAGCGACCGAAACGCTAGGCGCGCGCGGGCCGAGGCACCCCCACCCCATCAGAGCGCCTTATGACCATATTTGCCGCATCGTCTATCAAGCCTACGGCATGATGATCGGTCATTTTGACCCCGCCCAGGGATATTTCGGCGGAGAATTCCCCTAAAACGGGACGCGTTGTGTCCGGCCCAACTTCCTCTGCATGATGTCGCAATTAAAGAAGACCACTACCTTCGTCCATCACCATTAATCAAAGGCGCGCCGCGATAGAAAGACCGGCGGGGCTACTGATAGAGCACGAAATCTCCGACACAGATAGACACACCGCGGACGGGAGCGGCGGGGTCTTTTGCGGCAGAACGGGCCACCCGCCCGTGCGAATAAGATACCGCCCGTGTTGTCGGCTCCTATCGAACGCGGGCTGTGGTGAGAGGGAGCGGCGGGGCTGCCTGAAGCGCAGGATTCCGGCAGGGAACGACGCGCAGCGGCGGGTGTTTTGGATGAATGCGAAATTCCAGTGGCGGGAACGCGTGCCGCGGCGGCAGGAGCGGCGAGGTTAACTCTTTGTGGGCGTGGCGAGCATACAGATTGAATCCAGGCTGCTGGTCGCTAGCACGGGGCATGCTTACTGGAGGAGCGAAGCTACTTGCTGCAGCGCCTTACGATTCCGCTCGCTTTTCATGGCATCCCGAACCTGCTCTTGCTGCCGCCGTGACAGGTGCCACGTCGTTGGAACAGTCCCCTCGAACACGAAGACGACCCTGGTCAATTCGATGCCATCCGCCTTCAACTCCTTGTCAAGTGCCTCCACATTGGCATTGTTCCGCGGGATTTGGCCCTTCTCCTGCGTCGCCAGCAGGACGCCTAGAGGTCCCAGGAGTTGGTTGATAGGTCTGGTTCGCTCCTTAAGCGATTCCTCCTGGTCGGAGGACCGGATCTCTACCAGCAGAACGCGCTTGCCAGCTAGTTCCCTCCGCACCGAGCTGATGTATTCGATCGCTGTCGTAACCCCCCAGTTGTCGACGTAGCCACCGTCAGCCAGATATTCATTCGTGACGTAGTCGAACGCTACCTTTTCGTTCCAGGCGCGTGCGAGCGGTGTCACCAGCGGAAACGTAGCCGACAAGCGCGCTGCCGTCACTGCTGGCATATCGGGACACCTGTCGTTTTCGACGAACGGATGCGCTCTCCCCGGCCGGTTCGTTTCCAGGAGGCTGACTGAAGAGAGGTAGTACATCCGGCCAGTTGCGCTTCCAGTCGCGTTGTAGAAAACTGCCGGCGCATCACCGGTTGCAGCCAGACCGCCCCAATCGCTCAGCATGCGGTCTGGATGCACCATGGCAGAGCGCCACACTCGCTCCAGCGCCCAGCCTCGATCCCACCAGAACCGTTGGATCGGGAGGCAGTCCAGAAGGAACCCCCAGGGCAGCGCACCCAGGCTCGATTGTCCGGCGACTTCCTCCGCCTTTGCCAGGGATTCCGATCGATCCCCGGACGACTCGGTCATTCGATCGAGGAAGTGGACCGTCCCGATCGATCCTCCAGAGACTGCGCTGATGGCAGCGATCGACGGCAGAAACTTCTCGCCGGTCCCTGCGGCTAGTGTGCGAAGCACGATGGTGGTCCAGAGCGCCGCGCGGATACCTCCACCGCTCGTCGCCACAACCGTCACTATGGATTGCTTACGGGCGCGTTCGGCAAGCGCCTTGGCCGCCGTCGGGACGCCGCAACCATCGGCTTGTCTGCTTCGGACTGTGACCTTGTAAACGTGCTCGCGGCCACCGAGCGCGATCAAGAAAATCGTCAGCCACACCGCGGTGACACTCAGTGGCACCAGGTGGCGGTCAAGTACCGCCGCCGTCACCAGTAGCATCCAGGTAAAGGCCAGAATTAACCCATAGACATAGACGACCACCCACTCCGTTCCCAGCATCTGAGGCCACAAACCTACTGCGAAGACGGCGAGCAGGACCCAAACCGGCAACCCTGCTATCAGCCAAACAGCCGCTCTCTGCTTGACATTGATGCCCGTAACTTTCCACCACCGCCAACACATCGCGACACCAGACAGCTGGTTCATTCGCAGCTCCAGTCCCACCGCGAGCCAGGCGAATAAGCAAAACCCCGCCAGCCCCGCGATCTTGTCGGCGGCATTCCACGCGAGCGTGATCGCAGCGGGTATAAGCATCCCGAAAGCCGCCCAGCTGGCTCGCCTTCTCGATCTGGGAGCGTTGGCGCCAATCGAGATGTATGCTCCACGCAGTATCACGCCGGCTGATGCACCCGCGAGGAAACCCAGGCCCGCGGCAGAAAGCAGACTCAGATCGAATAGATTTCCCGGAAGAATGTACCAAGGCAGAAGCGCCAGCATGCCACCCGCAACAAGGGGTACGCGGACCGCGTGCAGGCGCTCAGCGAAAGCTGATCCGCGCGTCAACCAGTACGCCAGGGCAAACAGCAGCAGGAGTAGGATGGGAAGCACCCAGGCGAGCAGCATCCACAGCAAACCGGCCAAGGGAACAAGGAACTCTTGCCAGAGCGCTTGCAGCGATGTCGACAAGGCTCTTTCTGGCGGAAGAAGGCTGCACATATTCTATAGAGTCGAGTAGATGCCGCTCTCTCGAACTTAGGTCAAACTTTGATTCCCCGGTTGCTCGCCCTTTCGTCGACGAGTGTCACAATATTATGATCCTATTCGATTGAAACCGCAACCCTCACAGATCCGTACGTGCGGGATTGCCCGCATCTTATGAAATGCCGTCCGTTGTATTCTTCGGAAGTGTACGTTTAACGCACTCCGAACAGGCGCATATCATCTCCATGTTATCCATACACGCAGTGGATAAGAACGGGCGCTTGGTCATGACGTGTCGAGCGCTGGCACGGAGACCAGCGACGATACCGCCCCGCCCGCGGCCCGTTGCGCATTGACCAAGTAGTCTATCGCTGACATCGTTCGTTGGCGGCAGGTCAGCAAAGTAGTGGATATGGTCGAGTGCACCACCGCGCCATCTTGTGTACGGTTGCAGCCTGGTAGCACTCCTTATCGCTTGCGCCGACCGCTTTCCCTTCCGGGAATGAATAGACACGTGCCCGAGTTCCCTAAATGCGAGTGATCGGAGAGTAAGAGATCAGCCCACATATATACAAGACGGATCGAGAGGTCAAGACCCCGTATCAACTCATGTAAAATGTTACCGAAGGATGGATCGTCAACTCATCTAAAATGTTACCCAAATGGACCCGGCTTTGCCGGGTCCGGGAGGGTAACCGATGAGTCAACCATGGACAAGGGACTATATGAGAGCCATCTATCTTCGGTATCGACAAGCCACGCGGAAGGAAAAGAAAATAATCTTAGACACAGATTTTCATGGAAATTAACCAGGGCTAAAAATCAGGAGGAGGATAAACCCGAGAAAGTTATTTTTCGATTACCCCAAGAAGCCGTCTCTACGTTTTGAAACTTTTGTAAAGCAGTGAGCAGTAACGGCAAATTTCTTTTCTTTTTTAAACCAACATTAATTGTATTTTGATCTAATTTAACAACGCCGCTATTGTTAATGAATTTATCAAAAATAGATATATCGGAAAGGTGAGAATAACCTTCTAACTCCTTAGCCAACAATCTATAGATATTATGGGTCAGGATAGACATGGTAAAATCAAAATCCACCTTGATTACCATGGAAGAAGTTACCCTATTTAAATGGAAAAATTCAATTTGTTCACAAATCCCTTTTTCTACAAGCCAGCGACGACTGTACTTACGAATCAACGCTTCTATCTCAATCGTAAAATCATTGGTAATGATTAAAGCAGGCTTTACCTTCCCATGGCCACCGATAATGGCAACTTGTCTGATTTTTTTGTCATAACCATTTAGGGTCACTCTCTCTTCAACAACCTTGAGAGTTCTTCCTTTTCCATCAGCACACATAACACGTATTATTTTCCGTTGGCTTGTCGGGGTATTATTTACTTTATCTATAATATTTTTGCCTCTTGATCGAATGGTTATAAACTTAATCCCGTCACCATTCAATCGATTAAGGTTTTGATAATTGGTAAACTTACTATCAAAAACCAGATAGCGAAGACTTTTATCCTTCTTATGCCCATCCCTATAAAAATCAAGAAATTCTAAAACTACGTCATGTTCGTTATTGTGTCTGATATTTGTATCTCCGTATTCAATAATTCCAGAATCAGGATCCTGAGCTAACACGGCCAACAAGCTGGCCAACCCTTTGCCTCTTTTTCCTGAATAATTATTCTCGAAATGACTATCATCTCCCCAATAAGGAATGGTTGTAAAATCAAGATTTGCTGTATCGGATAATAAAGTATTTGACTTCCATATTTTATTGAGTTCTTTCAGAAACGAGATGTTCATGTCACGGGTTACCCGATCCGCATATGAGGTAAACCAACCGGCCTTAGGCAGATTGTTAAGACCGGCAAATAATCCCATTCCTCTGTCCATACACCATATATCATCCACACTATAACGACGAACATTGGAAGCCTTTAATGCTATGAAACAATAAATAGATGATTGCTTGCCAATAACCGATGTCGATGGATAATCAGATTTCTCAATTACCTGATCAATGCCATATCGTTGAATATATGGGAGTAAACACAATAATCCTGCATTACTGGTACTAAACTCCGTTGCCGCTGATTCTAACTTCTCACTTTTAGGCGCAGTAATTTTGTTATTGAAGTTGGAGAGCGTTTCTCTTTTTATTTCTTTGCTTCTTCTGAATAATCGTGCAAATCCTTCCCTTTGGATTATTGTGGTTATATGTCGTTCTGAAATGCGGTATCCTTTGGCATCCAGGATCACTTTTATATCAGGAGAGGATAAATATTGCTTTCGTAACTCTATAATAATCCGGGTCAAATCATCGGTCGTTTCTTTTTCTTTACGCCCAGTTTTACGAACAACAGTGATTTTCGCTGAAGCCTAAGTCTCAGAATTAAGGATTAAACGGAACCTCCCCACTCGAACTTTAACTTTCTGTTTCCCAACCACGAGATCGGTGGCGCCCACTTATCGAGATGGGCGGACCGCAGGACCGGGCT
>JACOSC010000313.1 GCA_016179055.1 Acidobacteriota bacterium | reverse complement strand
GCCTCGCTGATCGTACGGAAGTTTTTCGAACACTCTTCCAATACTATCACTGGGCAGGGTACCTTCAAAATGTCAGTTTATGACCGTTCACAGTATATTTATGAGACAACCGGGGACTGTATGAGTCTTTTTGACAACACACCCAGAACCGAGGCGAAATCGCAGATAGCTCCATTGGCGGATCGTATGCGGCCGCGTTCGCTGGCGGAGTTCATCGGCCAAGCGCATTTGGTCGCGGAGGGCAAGGTACTTTCACTGGCGATCATGCGCGATGAGATTAGCTCAATGATTCTTTGGGGACCGCCGGGATCCGGCAAAACCTCATTGGCCAGTATCATGGCAGCGCACACGCACGCCCACTTCATTACCTACAGCGCGGTCACCTCCGGCATCAAAGAAATCAAACAAGTCATGATGAGCGCCGAGAAGTATTATCAGAGTACGGGAAAGCGCACCTTGCTATTTATCGACGAAATTCATCGTTTCAACAAAGCTCAGCAAGACGCTTTTCTGCCTTACGTGGAATCCGGAGAAATTATTCTCATTGGGGCTACCACCGAAAATCCTTCGTTCGAAATCAATGCACCCCTCTTATCACGCGTGAAAGTTTACGTGCTTTATCCATTAACGCCAGAGCATATTGTGCATCTGCTCAGCCGCGCCTTGGCGGATAAGGAGCGCGGACTAGGCTCCGATGAAATTGAGATTGAAGAAGGCTGCCTGATGAAACTGGCCGTCTTTGCCAATGGCGACGCCCGCGGCGCCCTCAACGCCCTGGAAGCAACGGTTCGCTTGCTGGCCCGGCCGCATACGGGGACGAAACGTCTCACCAACGCTCTCATTGAAGACGCTTTGCAAAAAAAGCTGCTCATGTACGACAAACAGGGCGAAGAGCACTTTAATCTGATATCGGCCTTGCACAAATCCATGCGCAATAGCGACCCCGATGCCGCCCTGTATTGGCTCGGACGTATGCTCGAAGCGGGCGAGGATCCTCTCTATGTTGCCCGGCGGTTGGTGCGTTTTGCCTCTGAAGATATCGGGCTGGCCGATCCGCAGGCCCTAAACGCGGCGCTCAACTCCATGAACGCGGTCCATTTTATTGGTATGCCCGAGGGCAAACTGGCGCTGGCCCAAGCTGCGCTTTACCTTTCCGTAGCGCCCAAATCCAATGCGATTTACCGCGCCTATCATGAGGTTGAACAGGATATTCAAAAGACAATTCATGAACCGGTCCCTTTGCACCTGCGGAATGCGCCTACCGATCTGATGAAGCAGCTTGGCTACGGAGATGGGTATCAGTATGCTCATGATAATGCGGATAGAGTAACCGGAATGTCCTGCCTGCCGGAGCGCCTACGAGGCCGACGCTATTATCATCCTACGGAACAAGGTCTGGAAAAAAAGATCAAAGAAGTTATGGCGGCGATTGAGGCGCTCAAGAAGACAAAATATCCTGCGTGAAGGATTTATCATCAGAGCCTGATCACGAGCGGCTGGCGGCCTAGTGCGACTTTCAAGAAAATGTTATTGGAAAAGTGGCACAGGCGTCCCGCCCCGACGGCGTCGGGGCAAGATGCCTGTCCCACCTTTTTTAACCTGTTTGGTTCCGGCTCGCCCGCGTTAGGGCTGGTCATTACCCAAACTTTTGTGCTAAACAGAACCGCGAGAGTCCACTTAGGGGGTCAGTAGCAACTTTCCGGAGGTCCTTCTTCCTGCCAATTGGCGGTGAGCTTCCGCGGCTTCGGCCAAAGGAAAGCTATTCTCAATTCGCAGTTTTAATTGGCCGGCCTGTACCCATTCAATCACATCGCCCGCCCGCTGCAGAAGCTCGCGGCGATGACTTGTATAGTTGGCCAAGCTCGGGCGAGTAAGAAACAGCGAGCCCTTGGCGGCCAGCAATCCGGGATCGAACGAAGGCACCGGGCCGCCAGCCTGTCCGAACAATACCAAATACCCGCGCGGCTTTAAGCAGTTAAGACTTTTTAAGAATGTCGATTGACCAATGGAATCGTAGACAACCTCAATGCCTTCACCATTGGTCAACTGTTTCACGGCCACTTCGAAGTCGGTTTGCGTATATAAGATAATTTCATCGACGCCGGCCGCTCGGGCTAAAGCGGCTTTCTGGTCCGTGGAAACGGTTCCCAACACGCGCGCGCCTCGTCGTTTGGCCATCTGAACAATCAAGAGTCCGGTACCGCCGGCGGCGGCATGAACCAACGCGGTATCGCCCGGTTTAAGCGGGTATGCGCTATGGGTAAGATAATGCGCGGTCATCCCCTGCAGAAGGGCCGCCGCGGCCGTGGCCAGGTCGAGGTCCGGCGGCAGCGGGACCAGTTTCCAAGCCGGAACGACGGCATATTCGGCATAGGCTCCCTGGGACATGGCGAAGGCCACGCGCTCACCGATTTTAACGTCGGACACGGCAGGGCCGATCGCGTCGACTAGGCCGGCGCCTTCCATTCCCAAGGTTAGCGGAAGCCGACTCTTATACAGGCCCGTACGGTGGTATATATCTATGTAGTTCACTCCGGCCGCGTTGATTCTGACTCGCGCCTCGCCCGGTCCAGTAGTCGGGCAAGCGACTTCTTCGTAACGTAACATTTCGGGACCACCATATTCATGGATGCGCACGGCTTTCATCGTAGGGGTTCCTCCGGCTTGACGACCCATTCTCCACCCATGACCGGACTGGCAATCAAATCATGAAAAGTTTTATCGGCCATGCCGTTCCAGCGCAGCAGAGTAGCCATCTGTGCCCAGTGACGTATTTCATGGAACAATAGATGGAGGACGGCTTTCTGGGGCAAAGCTTTAATGTGAAAATTAAACGCGCTAAAGTCTAGAGGTTCGATCTTTTCCTGGTCAGGAAAGGCCTCGTTCCAAGCCTTAAGCTCGTGGCGGTTTTTCTTAGCAAATTCAAAGAGCGATTCCAGCGTGTCCAAGTGTATGGCGGTCCAATCCGGTATGGGTTGGTCGGTTAGCCGAACAACGTAATACTTTTCCACAAAAAAAATGTGGCGGAGCAAATCACGGATCGTTGTTATACGCCGATCCGAGTGCGGCCCGCTGCTCAAATCCAAGGCGGCCGGTTGCTCGCGAAATAATTCATAGAAATTATTCCGTTCCCAGTCGGTGTATTCGATCAGGTGTTTCAAGTCAATGTTCATGAGTGCCTCCCATGGCCGTGCGAATTACGGCGATAAAAAAATTCGTAACTGTTCACGGGGTTCACTGAAACCACACAAGAGACCCCCAGAGGAAGCTGTGGGAGACTCAGGCCCAGCCTACTCCGGCGACGCCCCACTCCCCCCACCCCCCTCTCCCCGCCGGGCGGGGAGAGGGGGCCAGGGGGGGTGAGGGGCTCGTGATGTAGGCTGGATCTTGAAGCTCCCCCGGCTTCCGCCGGGGGCATCCACCACCCGTGAACGGATAAAAAAATTCTCCTCGCGCCGATTTTTTTAATTAGGAATCCGCGCCTCCTGAGTAGTTACTTACGGTTAACCTATGACCGATAGGCTTGTCGCCCGATGCCTTGTGTGGGGATATTCTGTGCCGCGAGGACTTCACTTTGCAAGGCGTACATGCAGGCCGCCGCCTCATCGATCTTGCGAGTAAAGGCAATAGAACCCTGCAGCACCGGCTTAAGGCGCTCCCGATCCTGAATTCTGGCGGGGGAATACTCGTGCTCAACAATAAGAGGCGTATTGGACACGTCCAGGCATAGGAGTTCTCGCGCCGCCAACTGATGGTCCAACCAATCCACCGTACGGTTCTGCAAGTAGGCCAGAGGATCGTGCCGAGCCGTGCCGGGCAGCTCATGCTCGCAAAGGGCGGTCTGTTTCTTCCAGGCATTCAATTGATCCGGCGGATGACCGGAAGGTTTCCCATCCTTCCAATCCCCGCGGCGAATGGTTTGCCCGCCATAACCCCATGTTGCCAACCCTCTCGGATTTATCACCTGACCCTTCACATGGAAGCCGCCGATCAGGAAGTTATAACCTTCATCTTTCAAATATTGAAACAGCGAGCGCGTGTCCTGGCCCATCAAGATCGCGTGCGAAGGATCATAATGGATTCTGAACTGGTCTTCGACACCGGCCTTTTCACAGATCTGATGCAGGGCGATCCATGTTCCCGGAGTGTAAGCGATGTTGTTATGAAAGTTGTCCTTAGTAGTCCAGCCCGGCATGGGGCACTGTTCCACGCGATACGTCAGGCCACGCGCTTTGGCCTCTCTTAAGAGGGGAATGAAGCTGTCTTGAAAATCTATCAGATTCTGGTCCATGCTCAATGACTGATTGCGACCCACGAAGCCGCATACGGCATCGACCCCCAATAGAACAGCCGCATCAAAGACGCGAAGCATAAAGTTATGTTTCTTGGCGCGGATCGTTGGATTCTCGTGGAGCATATTATCGAAATAACCAACGTCAGCAATGCCGATCTTATGCTCTCTCAGCGCGGCCTTGACGCGTTCGGCGCGCGGCTGAGTAAATGGCTGCCGCAAGTCGAGCGTATTGGCCACCGGATCGAGCATGGCGGCAGCCGGAACGTCGGCTTCACTGGGGTGGAGTGCGGCCGAGAGTTGAATATGATCGGCCCCCAATTCCGTGGCAAATGAAACCCAATCTTCAATGGCTCGCTCGGGATCACGATCGCGAATATCACGCGGAGTGAGCTCTTGCAGCGCCGCAGTTAATACGCCGATTTTCATGAACTTCGGTTCAAATCGCTTCAGAGTCATAGCCGTGGTCTCCTGATTATAATCCTACCATGATCACCTAGAAGCCAACGCCGGGCGCGTTCTCTTTGAGCAACCGTCCGTTTATTCAGAGTAACGGTTCAGCGACCTTAGCTTAAACATTAAATGACGCATGAGTCAATACTCAGTGACTATTCGGGAATTTCATGAACCTCTTCGGAGGGCCGGCTTTCATTGCCGCTATGGTCCGTGGCTGTAAGGACATAAAAGTACGGGCGACCGCTCGGCAGGTTCGTATCCCTGAACGTCGTAGCCGTAAGCAGGTTCTTATTTAACTTTTCATACCCGGTGCCCGAGGTTTGAGAGCGATAAATGGAGTACCCTGCCAGGTCCGCCTCTGCACTGGCCGCCCAAGCCAGGCGTATCTCGCCAACCTGCCCGAACACGCTGATATCCGTAGGGGGCTTTGGTGGGAAAATGTCTTTGGGAGTGAAGGCCAGGGGCTTGGACGGAAGACTCTCGACATAGGGCGAATCTGAATTGGCCACCACCGAGATGGAATAATAATAAGTCTTGCCAAACTCAAAAGAGCGGTCTTGATAGCGGACTCCTCTAATGGGTTCGCCATTCAACGGCGGGCCCGCGGGGGGATCAGGATCCAAGCTGCGATAGATATTAAACCCGATGATCTTAGGGGGCCGCGACCCATCGAGATTTTGCTCGGGATAAGACCAACTCAATTCGATGGCCTCTTCCAAGCCTGTGGGTGGATTTAGCGCGGGGCTGAGGGGTATCGTCATGGGTGAAATGAAAAAGAAATTGGAAAAGCCGGCATACTTGCTTTTTTCGTTGACGAAAGTAACCGCGTATCGAAGGCTTGTCCGGTATAGCGTCGATCGGTCGGTAAAAGCGGGCGTGTCAGTAAAGATTAGCGTATCGCCTTTGCGGTAGCGCGGCAGGTCCTCGACTGATATGGTTTGAATTTTTTGGGCGCGTCGGGCAAATTCTGCTGAGGTTATTCCGGCGGGTTGATAAGTGCGGTTCTCCACCAGTCGGTAAATATCAATTTGCCGAAGAGTCGTTACCGGAGTTCCGTTAGTGTTGCGGTCCGGCGGCGGACAGCGTAGCTCGATTTGTTCGCCTCTTTGCACGCCGCTCAATTGTGTTGCCGGCCGCGGGATGAGCACCTGAACGGGCCGCGGGTCGGCGATTTTAGCGCAAGACGCCAAACCGCCCCAGAGCAAGCCGATAATCAGGCAAAGCCTGCCGATGGATAGCCCGCCAAAAATGAGCGGCGCTGGCGAAATCGTCCGCCCGACCGAAATGGCCGACGAAAAAGCAATGTTCAGAATAAGGGCAAAAGGGCCGAGTCGCTGCGCCACTGCTCGTTTACCGGAAGCCATCCTTGACCTTTCATCCTTCATCCTTCGCCCGTCTTCCGGCATCCCTTCATAGGATGTATCGCGCCAGATCTTCATCGCCAACAATATCGCCGATAGTTTTCCGCACATAATCGCCGTCGATTCGAATGTTCTTTTTCTTAATGTCCGGCGCTTCGAACGAAATGTCTTCGAGCAGAGCCTCCATGATCGTATGTAAGCGACGCGCCCCAATATTTTCATGGGCATCGTTGACCATAGTGGCGAATCTCGAGATTTCCGTGATGGCGTCGTCGGTGAATTTCAACTTGAGGCCTTCCGTCTCGAGCAGAGCGGTGTATTGTTTGACCAGAGCGTTCTTTGGCTCGGTCAGAATCCGTATAAAATCATTCGCCGTAAGCGGGGCCAGCTCGACACGAATCGGGAATCGCCCTTGCAACTCGGGGATGAGGTCGGCGGGCTTGGCAACGTGAAAAGCCCCGGCCGCGATGAATAATATATGATCGGTGCGCAGCATGCCATAGCGAGTATTTACGGTAGTCCCTTCAATGATAGGCAACAGATCGCGTTGCACGCCTTCGCGGCTTACGTCGGGGCCGTGGCCGGATTCGCGTCCGGCAATCTTATCGATCTCGTCGATGAAGATGATGCCTGACTGCTCAACTCGATCAATGGCCCGGCGAGCTACTTGCTCCATGTCGATGAGCTTTTGCTCTTCCTCTTGTATAAGGTAATCGATGGCCTCGTTGATAGGCATCTTGCGCTTCTTGGTCTTGCTGCCCATCATAGTGGAGAGCATTTCCGGTAGATTGATGTCGACCCCTTCGAGCATATTCGAGCCGTCGAAGACCTGTAAAGAAAACGGCATGGGTTTTTCGCGCACGTCCAACTCAACGCGGCGACCGTCCAGTTTTCCCTCGCGCAACTGATCGCGCAGTTTTGCGCGCGTCCGCTGGAACTGCTCGAGGGCCGCCTCATCGGTTTCGCTGCCGCGCCCTTTGGCCGCCGGCTTGACGGGCGGCAAGAGCAAATCGAGAACGCGCTCTTCAGCATTGGATTCGGCCTTATCTTCAATCTCGGTGGCCTTCTCTTCGCGCACCATGTCCACGGAGATCTCGGCCAAATCCCGTACCATGGATTCCACGTCGCGGCCGACGTAGCCAACCTCCGTATACTTGGTGGCCTCAACCTTCAAGAAAGGCGAGCCGGTGAGGCGCGCCAGCCGGCGCGCAATTTCCGTTTTGCCGATGCCGGTCGGACCAATCATTAAGATATTCTTGGGGGCGATTTCTTCCGCCATTTCCGGGGGGAGTTTTTGTCGCCGCATACGGTTGCGCAGGGCCACCGCCACCGCGCGTTTGGCGTTATCCTGTCCAATAACATATTTATCTAACGCGGCAACGATTTGCCTGGGAGTTAAGTCATCCAGCTTGGGGTCGGCTTCCGCAACCCCTTCCGCCGCAAAAAGTACCATATGGTTTTAAACCTTTCATCCCTTCAAGTCGCTTCGCCGGCGTGAGGCCTACGGAGAAGACCCCGGCCAATGGGCCTAGGGTCCGCTTTCGTCTACAACTCCTCCAGTGTGATTTCACTGTTGGTGTAAATGCAAATGCGGGAAGCGATCTGCATGGCTTCGTTAACGATTTCTTTGGCGCTCAGTTTCGTGTACCCCATTAACGCCTGCGCCGCCGCTTGCGCATACCCAGAACCGGAACCAATCGCAACGATGCCTTCATCCGGTTCAATGAGATCGCCATTGCCGGAGATCAGGAAGGCATTCTTATCGTCGGCTACAATCATCAACGCTTCCAAATAACGTAAGCTCTTGTCGGTGCGCCAATCCTTAGCCAGTTCAACGGCGGCGCGGCTCAAATTGCCTCGAAATTCATCTAGCTTGGCTTCAAACCGGGAGAAAAGCGCAAAGGCGTCTGCCGTAGCGCCGGCAAATCCGGCCAGAATTTTTCCATTGTAGAGACGACGGATCTTGCGCGCCCGATGCTTGATGATGGCTTCTCCAACGGTGACCTGGCCGTCGCCGCCCATGGCCACATGCCCATCGCGTCGGACTAAGAGGACCGTTGTGCTTCGTACTTCCCGTGGTTTTCTCATAATCAGAACGTTATTATACAAAATTAGGGAGAAATATAAAAACTTTCTTTCGCGCGGCGATCCGCGGCCCGCCGCGTCAGGCGTATTGACAGGCGCGGTTGATTTTGTAACAGTAAACAAATGTGCGAAGGCATATTAACCAAAGTTTATTGAGAGTCCTATACGCTTGGAGGCATCATGGCGGAATCCCGACGACCGATAATTACGTTGCTGACCGATTTTGGCACTGTCGACCACTTCGTCGGTTGCGTGAAAGGCGCGATCCTGGAAATCAACCCCGATGTGCATTTGATTGATGCCACCCACGATGTTCCCTCTCATGACGTCTTGGCCGCCGCTTTCACCTTAAGGTCTTACTACAATTATTTTCCCGCCGGAACGGTTCACTTAGTGGTTGTGGATCCCGGGGTCGGCACTCGGCGCCGACCGCTGTTGGTGGCCACCGAGCGGTACTATTTTGTCGCGCCGGATTCCGGCTTACTTTCCGTTGTCTTTGAGAACGAGACCATCCATCGCGTAATACACATCACAGAAGATCATTTCTTCCGCAAACCGGTCAGCAAAACGTTTCACGGGCGAGACATTTTTGCGCCCGTGGCGGCGTGGGTTACCCGCGGCATCGATCAATTCAAATTCGGCCCCGAGATAACGGATTATGTTTCATTGTCCACGCCCAAGGTTCGTCAAGTCGGCCCCAAGTTGCTTCAAGGGGTTGTGCTTTATGTAGACAAATTTGGCAACCTGGTGACCAACTTCACGGAAAAAGATATCCCAGCCGAAAGATTCGATAAAATCTTGATCGCGGGAGAAGAGGTATCAATACTCCAAGACGCCTACGCCGAAGGCGATCCTGGGGAATTCTTTGCTATTCCGGGGAGCTCAGGCTTTTATGAAATCGCCTTAACCCGTGATTCGGCGGCGCAGGCTCTCGAAGCGGCGCGCGGAACCGAAGTCGGCGCACTATTAAAATAGCTCCAACGCGCAAATCCCATGCTCTCCGCGTTCTGCAAATAATTGGACACGCGCATATCAGAAGAGCAGGTCGTTAGTCGCCGCGGGCTGCGGTCCGCCGATCGAGTGGATATCCAGCGGCCGAATGATAAACTTTTGTAACTGCTTAGCCGGTGAAGGCTGTGCTGTATCGGCTGGGTGCCCTACGGCGTGGGTGATCGAACAATTACGAAATTTGCATTCAGGAAGCGCGCGAAAACCTGGAGGGTTTCCAGCTATTAACCGGTGGTCGAGCGAAGCGACACTACCGGAACGTACGCCATGAAAACCGGCGCACCCCGGAGAATAACTATAAGGGGTGCGGGCACGCGCCGTCCAGCCCGGCTATCCAATCCAGCTATTTTGGATCATAGTCAATGTAAGCGCCGTATGGCACATTGCTCAGTCGCTACCGCTCCCGGTTCTGTATAGGCGGGCTTCCTCCCGAATAGTTACGAGATTTCTTTGAAGATCACGAGTACGTTTTAAGAATCCATCCCGACTCTGAACTGTTGAACGTTCTTTCCATACCCTTGCGTTTACGCGGGTCCCCTTAACGATCCCCGATCAAAACAAAAGCGCTCCAGTTGGACGGATGGCTGGTCCTCTCGTTTTTTATAAAGTCCAACTGCGCCGAGCGCAACGCTTGCGCCTTGCTTTGCTTCCCCAGGTTTTTATAGAAGGCGTGCATAAAATTTACCGTTGGCCGTCCATCGGCAATTTTCCAGAGGCTGGCCACTACCGAGCGCGCCCCAGCGTACAAGAACCCACGCGTGAGCCCGATCAATCCTTCGCCTGGTATCGATTGGCCGATAGCGCTTTCGCACGCCGACAGCGTCACCAAATCCGCCTGGAGCTCCAGATTATAAACTTCCGGCAATTGCAAATAGCCGTCTTCTTGGCCCTCGTGACCCAAGACAATAGCCGAAAACTCCGGTCTGGTCGGATGCACCAAGCCATGAGCGGCTATATGTACATACTGATATTGATCCAGCGGTTCGGCTTTCAGCTTTTCTTCCGTAGCCTCTTCCCGCAGATATTGGGTGGCATTCAACCCGAATAGCTTGGCTATCTGTCTGGATTCTTCACGAGTGTAAGGAAGCCGACTTAGCTGCATGCCCGCACGATAGAAGCCTAGGAGCGCTTCCGCATACGGATCATCCGATGCGATATCCCCACGTCGATTCGCGATCGCTGCGGTCTCCGTGCCGTTACGCTCACTTTCGTAAACCGGATCGGCAAAGACGATTAGACGTTTGGACGTGGCATCGACGCGCAAGGGATTTTTTTTCAGCCACTCGAGTACGCTAGCCGATGGCGCAAACGATAGCTCATAGTTTTTCACTAGATATGGTAGTCTCTGAAAAAACAGCGGGTGATCCGCAGCTGCAGGAGAGGTTAGCAACGCCGCAAAAGGCAGGATCGCCAACCGACCATCGGGAATGATAATGAGTGACGTTTTTCCCTGTAGCAAGCTTTCTGCAGGCCCCAATAAGGTTCTGTATACATGATGCCCCGTCGTTAAGTAGGCCATGTTGCGGGCCAACGAGGGTCCTGGGATTATCGTCTCGATCAATGGTTTAACTTGTTGCTCAATCGCCTCTTGTTCGGCCATTCGATATATATGGAATTGGTCGTGGGTCACGACGAACAGATACGAGCAATCATAACCCAAAAGATATTCCAGCAGCGCCGTTTTCTCATCCAAAAGCTTTTGTGTCCGCTCTACGCTGATGGGCTCTGGATAGATTAGCGCCGCATACGCTGGACTTCGACGGCGGATTTCGTTTTTTAACTTGTCGTGTTCTAGTGACACGCTCACCAGTTCTCGTTGAGTAACATCTAACTGTTTCTTTATTCCTTCGTTGGCGCTCTGATTGGAAAGCTCGATAAATCTTTTTTGCAAAAAGGAAAGTCGCGCCGCCATCTGGTGGTCTCTTTGCCGAAGTTCCGGATCGATCTTTTGACGCACACCGGCTTGGGATTCAGCCAGCAGATCTAACAAAGCGCGCGCTTTGAATCGTTCGGCATACTCGAAGGCCTGGCGTCCATAGCCCGCCTTCGGATCCTCACTGTTTAATCCGTAAAGGACTCGGATGGTATCTAAATATACACGGGACTGGCGGGCCGAAAATCCTACCTTCCCTTCGTCCGCGAACGCACGGGCGCGCACGTTCTCCACAGCGGTTGCCGCACGTTTGATATAGTGAAGCGCCAAACTCAACTGCCCGAGGCGTTCATAAAGATTCCCCAGCGCACGCGTGCTCAGCCAGAGGATACGAGGTTCTTTTAGTTCTTCTCCCAGAGCCACGGCCTGCTGCAGGTGCACTATGGCCGGCGCGTGCTGTTGTAGCGCCTCATAGGTATCGCCTAAATTGGCATACAGATACCCGGCAAGGCTCTTGGCGTTAATGGCCAGACTGATCTTTAAACCTCGTTGGTAATATTTCATCGCTGTGTCGTGGTCCTCTTGACTAGAGTAAACCAGTCCCATATTGCGTAGCGCCTGCGCGCTCCCGTACCGATCGCCTTGTTCCTCGCCCACTTTCAGCGCCCGCTCAAGGTAATTGCGAGCCTTTGCATGAGCTTTTAGCCGCCGGTACAGGTCTCCGAGGTTGTTCAGCACGGACACCATTGGCCCTTTTTCATTCAAGGCTTCCCGGATTTTCAGCGCCTGCTCGAAATTATATATCGCCTTGGCATCCAGCCTTTGCTCGTTATAGATCGACCCCAATCCGTTGAACGCTGAGGCCATCGTACTTTGATCCCCAATTTCTTCACTAAGTTTTCGCGCGCACTCATAATGATGTAGCGCCTGGGCATAAAACGCCTTGCGATGATACACATTCCCCAGGTTGATGAGCGTCTGGGCAACCTCATTCTTCCTCTGCTGCGCTTCCTGTATTTTTAGCGCGCGCTCGAAGTTTGCGATGGCTTCATCATACGCGCCTTGATTCTGATGCGCCACTCCGAGGTTGTTTAATGCCTGTGCCGTGTCTCCTTTTTGCTCTAATTCCTGCCCTTCTTGAACTAGTTTTTCTGCAAGATTTGTTTTTTGCTCGTGGTCTGTCTGTGCGACTGCCATTGGATTTCCACTGCGCGATAGGATTATCACTAAAATAAAAAATACCGGAATCAAATCCCTCGATTTCATTGTGTAACGTCTCCTTGCTATAGTCCAACCCCCCAAAGTCGGGTAGCCAGGGGCCGTCGCCCTCCACTATGAATCTTCGATGTTCCTTATCTTCTTTCAAGAGTCAAGATGTGCAAAGTCGAGATAAGTGGGCTATGGCCTCTTTTATCCCATAGTGGCGTACTACTCATGCTCAGCGTGCTTCCCTGCTGTCTTGCTAGCGGCAGAGATCCGCTTCCGTTTGGGATCGCTGAACATTTTACTACTTTCAAAATTAAAGCTCAATGCTTTGGCAGGATGGGAACGTGCACCGCCATGGTAAGGCCACGGTTGGAGTGGTCGCCATCTCACACCAAGTAGTGAACCGCTGGCTCAGGATTTGACAGTAAGGGGCGGTGAGGCAGTAGCGTCGCGGTCGTAAGCGGAAGGCGATGATCCCGTATGCGGTTTAATGATATAGTCAGTACACAACGACAATTAATGGTAACTGTTCAGGGCGGGCGCCGAAGGGGACCGGGTGCCGTAGGGCCACCTTTTGTCGATAGGCTCATCAGCGGACCCCTTGGAACAGTTACCTTAGATAGCCGTCGCACACACAGGGGATTCATGTCGCTTTCCCCATTCTCATCTCCCTTATCTGAAGGAATACCCTTATTTCTTCCTGAAGTTCGATCATAAGAAACGAGCTGATGCCAAACTCCAGTCCTGCGGGGTCCTGGAGTTTGGACATTTGTAGGGAGTGGGATACCGCTTACAATCCAAAGCTCCGAAGGAGCGAGCTGTAATAGCCAGGGGCAAGCG
>JACOSC010000074.1 GCA_016179055.1 Acidobacteriota bacterium | reverse complement strand
CTGGGTAGCCTAATATGTGGGTGGTTGAACAATTACGAAATTTGAAATCAGGAATCGCGCGGAAACCCGGAGGGTTTCCAGCTATTAGCCGGTGGTTGAGCGCAGCGATACTATCGGAACGCACGCCATGAAAACCGACGCACCCCGACGGGGGTGCCTCCGTTTTTCGTTCGTTGACCGGTGGTATCGCTGCGCTCAACCACCGGCTAATAGCTGTCAAGCCTCCGGCTTGATCAAAGGCGTGGCTGAGTAGTTACTTTAATTTTACCTGGGTGGTTACGGCTTGTCCGGGTTAAGGTTACTCGAAGAGGTTTTTTACTTTCTCAAAGAGGCTTTTCTCTTGCCGGCAGGCTTCCTCTTTATCCAAACGAGCCAGCTCTTCAAAGAGTCGCCGCTGCTCCTTATTGAGGTTGGTCGGGATAACTACGTTGATAGTTACAATCAGGTCCCCATGCCTGCCATCCAGGCTGGCCAATCCCTTTCCTCGCAATCGAAGCACCGCTCCACTCTGGGTCGCCGCCGGAATCTTGAGGGTCGCTTCGCCTTCCAAAGTGGGAACGCGCAACTCCGTTCCCAGTACGGCCTGAGTCAGCGTTACTGGAATCTGACAGAGCAAATGGCTTTCCTGCCGTTGGAAGAAGGGATGGTCCTCGACGTAGAGAATCACGTAGAGATCGCCGGCGGGCCCTCCGTTCGGTCCACCCTCGCCTTCGCCTTGCACGCGCAGCCGCTGCCCATTATCAACGCCGGCCGGAATCTTGAGCTCCAGCGTTTTTTCCCGACGAACCTGCCCCTCGCCGTAACATTCTTTGCAGGGATCTTTGATGACTCTACCGGCGCCCTGACAGTGCGAGCATGTTCGACTAATCGTAAAAAAACCTTGCTGATAGCGCATCTGACCGCGGCCATGACACGTCGGACAAGTCACGGGCCCGGACCCTCGGCCGGCGCCTGTTCCGCCACATGACGAACAATTTTCCAGGCGAGGAATCTTGATTTTTGTCTTGGTGCCGAAGGCCGCTTCCTTGAAGCTGAGCCGCAAGTCATAGCGCAGATCCGATCCGCGCTGGGCGCGGGTACGGCGGCGATTGGTTCCGCCTCCGAAAACCTCGCTGAAAAGATCGCCAAAGCCTCCCAGGTCACCAAAGATATCGGCAAAATCGGTGAAGCGGCTGGGGTCGAAACCGCCGGCGCCGTTTTGAACTCCGGCATGGCCGAACTGGTCGTAGCGGCCCCGCTTATCGACGTCGCTCAGAATGGCATAGGCTTCAGCGGCCTCTTTGAAGCATTCCTCAGCCTTCTTATCGCCCGGATTGCGATCCGGGTGATACTTCATGGCCATCTTGCGATAGGCACTCTTGATCTCCGTCTCTGAGGCTGTCCGTGCCACATCTAATACTTCGTAATAATCTCTCTTACTCAACACAGTCTCTTCGCTCCCCGGCTTATAGTTCAGTAACCTTTGGTCGACGCAGCGCGCAACGGCGTTTGCCTCACGTCGCGGACCCATCTACGCGCGGAACCGCGCCGGCGGCCGTTGCCGGTCTCTGCGGAAGGGTTGTGACTTTAACCACCGAGGGCCTCAGCAATTTTTCCCGATGCAAATACCCCTTTTGCAGTTCCTCAATCACACTATTCTCTTCATGTTCTTCGCTTTCCACGCGGGCGATGGCTTCGTGAAGATAGGGATCAAAACTTCCGCCCAAGGCTTCAATGGGCATGACCCCAAACTTCTTCAGGATTCCTTGGAACTGTCGATAGATCAATTCTACGCCAGATCGATAGGTAGCCACCGTCGACGAGTTATCCGCTATCGTATTGAAACTGGCCAACGCCCTTTCGCAGGCGTCCATCACCGGGAGGCATTCCTTAACCAGATCAACTACGCCTTGATGATACCATTCCCCCTTTTCGCGCTCAATGCGCTTACGGTAGTTTTCCAATTCAGCTTGCTTACGTTGCAAGCGATCGACTAATTCTGCCTTGTCTTTCTCAAGGCGACCAATCACGCTTACGCTTTCCTGCTCGATGGATGTAGATTCATCACTCTCCCCGCCCGGTATGGACCCAGTGCGATCTGTTTCTGTCGATTCGATGACGGGATCTCTTGAAGCTTGCTCTGTCATGCGCGTAATAGCCTCCTCCACAAATTATTTGACGGACAGTCCTAGGCCTCCTGTTCTCCATATTACGGGGCCGTTGGTCTTGCAATCCCAAAGCCGTGGTCTATGAATTCGGTTCGCAGCCAAAAGTCTTACCGGCTCACCTTAAGATCACGAATTACGAAACGCCTAGTCTCTAAGGCGTAACGTCCATCCCAACTAATTCGGCACGAATATCCCCGTTTCGTCGGAACGAGGCGAGCCGCCTTAAGCATTAAATCCTTGCACGATATTCCCGAATACTTTCGCCACGCCCTCCACAAACATAATAGCCTTCTCGTACTCCATACGAGTTGAGCCCAGTATCCCGACCGATCCGACCACCACGTCGCCGTAACCCAGCGGCGCCGCAATCAACGTGCAATTCTCCATTTCCTCGAGATTGGTCTCCCGACCAATTAAGATCGTTAGACCGTACGGCTGGCTGTCAATACAAGCCGAAATCAACTTCACCAGCCGGCCCTTCTCTTCAATAGTCCTGAGCAGTTCCTGTAGCCGCTTGGCATCGGAAAATTCAGGCTTCGCCATCAGATGAGAAGCTCCCTCCAGATAGACTTCTTCGCTTTTCTCTTCGTTGTAACGGGACAGGCTTTCGCGCCAGAGAACGGTCGCTTTTTTCAATAGTGTGTTATAGCGGGCCTGTTCTTGCGACATTAAGACCAACAATTCTTTTCCAATCGTGTCAAACGTCTTGCCTTGAAAGGTCTCGCTCAAGTACCGCGAGGCCTGATTTAGTTCTTCCTGAGAGAATTCTTCTGAAATCTTGACTACTTTGTGCTGCACATGGCTGGAGCTTGCTATCAAGACCACTAGAAGTCTATGGTTGTCGAGCTTGATAAATTCGATATGCTTCAAAGTGATTTGCGAATTCGGCGGTGAAACCACAATGGCAAGATTACGAGTCGTCGCTGATAGCAAATGGGAAGTCCGCATCATGAGCTTATCGGTCGAATCTTCGCCGGACAGGCTTTGTCGTATCTGTTCAATTTCTTCAGGGGGCAATTTCTTCCGATCAGAAATTGAGTCGACGAAAAAGCGGTAGGCAATGTCGGAGGGGACACGGCCGGCGGAAGTATGGGGCTGGGTCAAATAGCCTTCTTTCTCTAACTCCGACAAGATATTCCGAATCGTTGCCGCACTGACTCCAAATCGGTGAGCTTTATAAAGACGCGCGGAGCCCACCGGCTCGCCGGTCTGAATGTAGATTCGTACGAGCGCCTTCAAAATCTTCTTTCTTCGCTCGTCAAGACTCGGTTTGTTCATGGTTTATGCTAAGAACCTAATACTTCGGCCTTATTTATGAGGGCCCTAAGAGACAGCTAATTTATAACATCAGCATTATGAGATGTCAATAACACGGCCAGCCAGGGTGCGGCAGACAAAATGTCAGAAAACAGCAGGATTCGAGAGCGATATTAGTTAAGCGTGGGATGTCTTCTACCGGGCAACCCTTCGCGAACTCGTCAAATTTTCGGCCCGTAAGCACGAAGGCACATAATTTTGTGTCCACGCATGAGGTCATACGGCGCGGCCCTCACAATTATAAGCCTCGGAAGTATTACCCTACCGAACCGTCGCTTTATCTGGTATGCTGTCTACGGGAGTTTAGTAAGGCAGGTTCTTTGATTACCAATTCCCGGCGAAAGAATGATAAAGGTGGGGTATAGCTATCCCCTCTCCGATAATCTATTTTTGAGGTATCCGTATGCCCGTTGCCGCTTCGTATAAGCGCTTGCCCGATGAACGAGTGGATTTTATCGCGTCGCTTCCCTTTATTGCGGTCCATTTCAGCGTGCTCGCCGTGTTTTGGCTCGGTGTCCATAAGGCCGACATTATTCTGTGCTTGTGTACCTTTTGGATTAGGATGTTTTCCATTACCGGGGGCTATCATCGATATTTCAGCCACAGGGGCTATAAGACGAGCCGATGGTTCCAGTTCGTCTTGGCCTTTTTGGGCACCACTTGCACCCAAAAAGGCGTCCTTTGGTGGGCGGCCCATCATCGAGATCACCATAGATATTCGGACATGCCTCAGGATATACATTCTCCCAAACGGGGTTTCTGGTGGTCGCACATGATTTGGATTCTCTGTCCGAAATTCAATCGAACTAAATTAGAGAATGTTCCGGATTTGGCAAAGTACCCTGAACTCCGCTGGCTTAATAAACATCACTTAATCCCACCGATCGCCTTGGCCATGCTTACATTCCTTATAGGCGGATGGAGCGGCCTGCTGTGGGGCTATTTCATCAGCACCATGCTGTTGTGGCACAGTAGCTTTACCGTTAACTCGCTGGCTCACGTATTCGGTAGTCGTCGGTATAACACTTCTGATACGAGCCGAAATAATTGGCTATTGGCTTTGCTGACTATGGGGGAAGGCTGGCATAACAACCATCATCATTACATGGCTACCGCGAATAACGGATTCTATTGGTGGGAAGTAGATGCTACGTACTATGTCCTAAAAGCCATGTCGTGGTTGGGTCTGGTTTGGGATTTGCGAACGCCATCGGCGAAGGTGTTGCTTCGGAATCGGATCAGCAACGCTCTGGGAAGGATCAAGGGCAAGGCGGCTGAGAAACTCCATGATGCCGGCGACGCGCTCACAGGCGCCGTCCATGAGGCCGGCGAACGCATACATACGGCGGTGACGGATGCTCGGGCGGTGGCTCGGGAAGCAAAAGATTCCGTCAGTCAAGTCGTTGAAGAAACCGCTACGAAGGTGCAGGCCGCCGTGGAAAAGTCCATACGCACCACTTCGACTAACGAATTGTAAATTTTCTTGTCACTGTTCAATCACCCATGCCGCGGGGCACCCAGCCGATACAGAAACCTGGTGAGGTAGCGACCGGGTAAGCGCAGGGCCGCCGCACCCGCCCGCTACCACAGGCGTTTCAGTTTCGATACCCCCAGTGAACACTTACGAATCTTCATATTCGAAAAACTCGCTCTGAAAATACCTGGGAGCGCCGGCATCTCTGCCGGCGAATCCCGTAGCGAACCGCGTCCACCCTTGCCGGTAAGGATGCCGGCGTTCCCAGGCCTGTTGTTGCTATTTTCATTTATCGTGGTGCGCCCACAGAGCGCGTGAACAACTCCTGAATAATCAGAACCCGTCTTGCCCAGCGGACTTCGGTCAGTATAATAGAGTGTTGAACACAACTAAATCTATAATTATTGGAGGAGGACAAAAATGAAATTAGTAAGAGTGTTCGCTCTCTCATTGGCTTGTGTCGCTGCGTTGTTCCCTTTAACCTTGCTGGCCCAAGCGCACGGCGGCGGCCGTGGAATGGCCACTGTAATGATCGGCGACGGAAAAGTAACGGTCGATTATGGTCGCCCCGAACTCAAAGGCCGGAATGTGAATGAACTGATGGTGGTGGGAAAAATCTGGCGCATGGGAAAAGATGATGCCACAACGCTAACCAGTGATGTTGACCTCGTCTTCGGCGAGAAAAAACTGGCCAAAGGAAAATATACCCTAGTCGCCAAGAAGATCGCTGCTGACCAATGGAATCTGCTGATATTGTCGAAAGGGGATTTTTATCGCTTTGATCCGGCAGGGGTCACCCTGGAAGTTCCGATGCAGGTTACTGAGGCCAAACCATCCGTCGAATTGGAAACGATCGAACTGGCCGTTACCGGCAATACCGCAACCTTAACGGTTATGTGGGGGTCGCTGAAAGCCTCGGTCAGCTTCAAGAAAGCCTAAGCCGCTTTTTTTATTTTTGCGAGAACATCTCTTGGAAAAATTTTTTATAACGACTCAACGTCGCACGCCGTAGGGTACCCAGCCGACACAGAACCGGGAGCGGTAGCGACCACGTAAGCACCGTACGGCGCATAGATCCGGTGCTACCGCTCCCAGTTCTGTATCCGTGCAGACTCCCTGTACAATTACAAAATATTGATTGCCGTTCACGGGATAGAAAAAAACACCGGGAATTTGGCGTACCGACCCTATAGCTTGAGAGTGCCAAGTTGTCCACTAGCCGGCCAGTCGTAGACCCTCAGCCCTGCCGACATCTATCCGTTCGATGAGGAATTTTGTGAAAGGAGACCCCTGCCGGTTACCCACGAGAAATTCGGGAAGGCTTATCCTGAGGG
>JACOSC010000299.1 GCA_016179055.1 Acidobacteriota bacterium | reverse complement strand
GCGAGTGAAAGCGAAACTTGACACGAGGACATATGAGGCGGGAGTCAAGATTCCCGATGAAGCAATGGAACGTCTCAATCTTCGACTGCATCAGATCAATCCCAAGTGGAACTACACGATTTCGCCGCGGCAAGTGGGGCATAAAAGTTAAACTTTATTTTGTGGAGAACCCTAAATAGCTGAACTCGTCGTGCACCTTCGGATGTGGCCGGTACACCCAGTGCGAGACCGCGGCGGTTCCCAAGAAGGACATCACGCCACACAACACCAGGCATAGATTCCGCTTGGAAGCCATACGAGCCATGATGCCTTCGATCTTGGCAAACCCGGCGGCGCCCAATCTTGGGCAGACAAATGCCAGCGCCAGTAGACCCAAAACCGCTACAGCTTCAAATAACTGCAGCGAAGCGAGGTCGGTATGATCACTCAATGTCGGCATGGCCAATGCTCATCATGACCCGTTAAATCTGGCCCGGCGATAGATCATCCTAAAACCGGCCGCCAGCCTCAGCTTAAATAAGAGCGCTAGGCGAATGGTTCTATTCGACGGCTAGATTTGATGGGCGTTCTTTCTCTCATAAATCAAGAGTTCCAGATTGGTAAACCAGAGATCGAATTTCAACGGTTCAATGCTGAAGGGTACCCAGGAGAATCGAGTTCCGTTCTTAAAAATCTTGACCAATTTATAGCTCTTTTCGGAGGCTACGTCTTCAAAGAAATGCAACGAATTGGGCGAGGGCGCGCCGGCAAGTGGCCACCAATCATCGGCCGAATAAGAATACCCTACGCGCGTCAGTCTTAGGTATTGCGTCAAATTCTCCCAGAAACCACGCGGCACTATCACAAACTCGGGAAGGCCGCTTTCCATGTTGTAGGTTTCTGAAAACCATCGGTCCATTCCTTCATACTGTATCCATCCAATGCGATTGGTCACTACGTCCTTCCCCAACATGGCTATCGCCGACTTATCTTTCACACGCCTTTCAATCCAGGCATGGGCCGAAAAACGAATGTCCTTTTGCACATCTAAGACGCTCAAGAAGGTATACGTATATAAAACGGAATAGAGCAATAGGGAAGTCAGTGTTAAGCGGCCTATAGCACGGAGGATCATTTTTCGGAGGCCGAGTATGTAGTCGAAAAAAAAGGCCGCCAACAAACATAATATGGGCAATAAGGTAAGGCAGAATCGGAGAGGGTGGTAATGTATAGCTTCCAAAAATACATAAAAAGGAAGCGCGCATAATAGTAAGACCAGCGCTCGCTTGTTCAGAGTAACCAGAGAAAGAAGGATTCCCGCCACCGCCGATATATAGATGGGGAACCCCAGAGCTATAGGAAAGATGTGTCTGATATAGGTGGGGACTGGAACCGGCTTCGGTACTGTGCCATACAAGCCGTAAGCGCCAGCCCATGGCGAATGGGTGTGATAGGCCGCGATGAAAAGTTGCCGATCTCTGATGACGTAGAGGCCGAGCGCCAGGAAAATAATAATACTAAAAGCCGCATAGCTGATTCCCAAGCCTCTGAGAATGGGTCGGCTATTCACCCAGGATCTTCTTGTTTCCGTCGGCAACGAAGACTCCACAAGGGTAGGAGAATCCACAGGAGTGAACTTTTTTAGAAAGAGGACGAGGATGGGCAGGTGTAGGAATAGCGCGGCCAGGTATTTGGAAGCTATGGCGAGCGCCAAGCCGGCGCCGGCTAGGATATACCAACAAGTACGATCCCGGTCTTCCAACTTAAACACGCAGAATATCGCCAGCAGAATCCAGAAGGCCGCCAAAGACTCGGGATTAGCCCAGTGTGCCTCCCGCGCCGCCCCCATCGAAAGCGCTAAAAATATGGCGGCGAGCCAGGCCGTGCGCTTGCTCCATCGCCTCCCAAGAAAATACATAACCACGATCGAACACAGACTGGCGAGAACCGAGACACTCCGGCCGATCAAGTAGAGATCGGGCACTTGGCGCCGGCCTGTTAAATCTGCCAACGCCGCCGCAACGAGCCCCTGCAGCGGCGGATATTCTAATGTTGTTATATGGAGAATCCCACTTTCTAAGAATCCCCTAATCTGATTGACCATCTTGGGCTCGTCCGGGTATAAGAATATCATATACCGGTCCATGTACGGGTGCCGTTCTGGGATCCCCCACGTAATATTTAAGACTCGAAGAGAAAGACCCAAGAAGAGGCATGCCGGCAGAAGGGCCAGTGTGAGATAATTGATTAGTGCAGAACTAAGATATTTCCTCATCTCAAATCAAACGTTCCTGAAGTTCGATCATAAGAAACGCAAGGATGCCAAACTCCAGCCCCGGACGGGGCGGCAGTATTATAGCCCAGGGTGGAGCGCAGCGGAACCCTGGGTAGACCGACGAATAAAAATCCTACAGCCCACGGAGTGGGCGACAGCATACGGCTCTGGTCGTAGAAGAGCTGTCGCCCCGCAAGGCGGGACTGAGCGTGAAAAGGGACCATCGTACCCAGGGTTTCGCTACGCTCCACCCTGGGCTACGCTCTGTCGCCCCATCGGGGAGCTGGGACTGGTACCGTCTGATAGGCTTATGATCGAATCTCAGAGAGCAACCATTGGCCGAAACGACAGGCGCTAACTTACCTTTGGCTTCCTTTGTGTAATGGACGATATCCCCTTTTCATCGCACCGCGCTTTGAATTTCCCCCGGTAAGATGACCCTCAGGTCGATGCGCTAAAGATGGTTGAAATTCATCCGTGACCTCCGGTAATGGTAAGTGAGTTAAAAAACTATATTCTATCAAAATTAGGAGTGCTAGCCGGTCCCCAGGTCAGTTTCGTTAGGGACCTATGCTCACTACCTGTCCGACTTTCACGTTGGATAGTGCTGCAAGAATGCCCGGGACAATAGGTTTCAAATCCACGATCCGATTTGTCGGGGCATGCAATACCAAAACAGCAATCTTGAATTTGGGCAGGTTCTGCTGGAAAGATAAATTGCGATCAACTGTTATGAAAACGTCAAACTCCCTCTCTGCCAGTCTAAGAAGATCGCTGTTTTTTATACCGGCCCATCCCATCATCGGGACGGTCCTTACATCGTGACCCCGCAATTCCCTGGCCAGCCTCCGGTCTACGCATTCATCAAGAAGGAGTTTCATTCTACTTTACCGAGGCGATCATGAGCTCTTTTGCTTCTTCGAGAAAAGCGACAACCTGTTCCCTCTTAACAGTCGTAAACCCTTCCAGGAATTCGTCAATAGACTCTCCCCCTTCGAGATAATCCAGCAAAGTTTGGATAGGCACCCTCGTCCCAGCAAAAACAGGAGTTCCTCCCATTACGTCAGGGGAGGCGCTGATAATTTTGCTTTCCATAAACTTCACTCCTCCTTACTTAGAACCAGGATAACTTTAAACTCAATTCCAGTCAAAGGGTTTTTTGGGAAGCCCAACGAGTTGCGTCAGCGGCGTGCCGGCACGGCGCCGGCAAAGCAAGAAGCCACTTCAGGTACGTCCGCTGCACGCAAATGTTAGACGGCAACCGTGGGTCGCCCATTGAGAAAGGCAATACAGGTGTCCGTATCCAGTAGGTATTTCACAACGATACCTCACGTTCGGATCGGCTACGGCTTTCATGGATTACCTTTGTCATCTCCTCTGCATCCTCATCTGAGAGCACGCCCGCGTGCTTTGCCAGTGGGTTATCGGCTATAAAAATCACTGCTACTTCTGCCCCATCGGGCAGCCTAGGGTCTCCTTCTAAAACAACAACGTTGCCTTTTACAGTACCCTTAATATGTCATTTTTTCTCCTCATCAAAGTGCTTTACCTAACCCGGACGAGCAGGAACCAAAAAGGTTTGCTGAATAACGAATCTATACTAATCGAAATGTAACTACTCAGCCAGTGCCTTTAGCTCCGTAAGAGCGGCCTGTTTATAGCAAAAATCCATGTGTGAGTTCGAACAAGCCCCGTAGGGGCGGCCTGTGTAAGGTTGGTTTCGTCGACGAACGCGTCCGGACAGGCCTCTCCTACAGAGCTTTAGGACCTACCCTAGGAATCGCTACTACAAACAGGCCGCCCCTACGGGGCTGAGACGCATTGCCTGAGCAGTTACATCGAAATTACATGTTTCTGCCATTACTTGCTTTTTCCATTTTGGCAAGAATCTCAGCACAAACGGACTATAGTTTTTCTACCTTGGCGCCGGCGGCCCTGCGCTACCGCCTCGTCAATGTCCGCCACAATGGCCGTGCTTCTTCAGCGTCCTTGGCGTAGCAGAGCCGCTTTCACTCTTTGTGGCGTGAGCGGTATCTCCGTGATGTAGCCGCCGACTTCCCGCAACGCGTCATTCACCGCGTTAAGAATGGCCGGCGCGGGAGCGATCGTCGGCGGCTCACCGATGCCCTTGGCGCCGTTGGGACCGAAATCCAATTCACCGTCGAGCTCAGGATCTTCCACCATGATCACATTCATATCGCAGAGATCCGAAGCGCGCGGCAAAGCGTACGTGTCAAAATTGTCGCTGATCACCTTGCCTTTCTCGAGTCGCAACTCTTCCGTCAAGGCGTAGCCCACACCCATGGCCGCGCCGCCGATGATCTGCCCGCGGCAGGCTTGCGGGTTGATGGCCTTCCCGATATCATGCGCCGCCGTATAATCCACAAGCTTGACCTGGCCGGTTCGCACATTGACCCCGACGGTGCACATGTGCGTGGCAAAGACATAAGGCCAGTAGGCGCGACCTTCGCCCGTCACCGGATCCAGCGGCGTGGTAAACATCTGGTTGAGCTTCGGCACTTGCCGCATCAGGGGTTCCGTCAGCGTGGACGTTACCTCTTGGAAGAGAATTATCCGGTCCGGATTCCCACGAACCCAAATACGGCCGCCCAAGGACTCCAGCTCTTCCGGTTGGGCACGCAGAATTGGCGAAGCCGCGGCGAAGAGATCGTCGCGTAGCGCACGGGCCGTCATCTCTACGGCTTTGCCGACAACGACGGTAACTCGGCTGGCAACGGTCGAGTTGCAATTCGGCGTGGTATCGGAGTCGGCCGTATGCAGCACGATATCTTCCATCCTTATTCCCATGACGTCGGCGGTCACTTGCGCAAAGACCGTGTTGGAACCCTGGCCATAGTCAACGGTGCTGGCATGGATCACCACACGACCATCTTTGCGAATTTCAATGATCGGCCACGCCTCATCGCGAATGCCCCGCCCAAAGCCATTTCCGTACCATATGCTCGACATGCCTCGCCCGTATAACCAATCGCCCTCACGGCGCTGAGCCAAGGGCTTCGACCAAGCATGGACTTTGGCCGCGGCCTCCATGCATTCCACCGCGCGGACTCCTTTGTATAAATAGTGGCGCGTCGCCGTAGTCGATCCTTTGCGAAAGGAGTTCTTATGACGAAATTCGTAAGGGTCCATGCCAAGGGCGCGGGCGACCTTATCCCAAAAAACTTCGGTATTAAACAGGGTCCCCGTGCTGCCAAACCCTCGTGCGGCGCCGCACAGAGGATTATTGGTGTATACACCAAAGGAATCAATCCAAACGTGAGGGATCTCGTAAGGGCCGGTCGCCATGACCGCAGACTTTGTCGATACTTCTTTGGTCCAACTACGATAGGCGCCGCCATCCAAGTATACACGCGCTTTAAACGCGGCTATACGGCCATCCGCCGCTACTGCGGCCTGGTAATAAGAGCGATAAGAATGTCGTTTTTGGGTGTACTGAAGCGTTTCCTCCCGCGTCCAAAGCATTTTAGTGGGCGCTTTCATAATAAGACTGGCCAGCGCCACGTAAGTAAGCGCGTAGGGATCCTCCCGTTTGCCGTAGGCGCCGCCGACCGGGGAGCCGATCACACGCACGTTTCTGGAGGAAAGACCCAGCGCGTCCCGTATGTTGCGTCTCGCAAAAAAAACATGTTGGACGGGCGCATAAACGGCAACTTTCTGCATCGCCTCGTCCCAATGGGCATAGGCGACTTCGGTCTCTAATGGCGCGTGATCCTGGAATGGGGCAAAATAATCGCCTTCAACCACCGTCAACCCATCCGCCGCAGCCCGTGAGAAAAGCGCGTCGATATCCGCCTCGCACTGGATGTCGTCGCCTTTGTGAATGTGTTGATGGTGAATTAAATTGGGCCGCGTCGGGTCCATCGAATCCTTAATCTCGGGATGGACGATAGGGGCGTCCGATTGTAACGCCGCTTCGGCCTCGTAGACGCCGGGAAGCGCTTCGTATAAGACGTCGACCAGCTCGGCGGCTTGGCGCGCATGCTCCCGTGTGCCAGCCACGACGAGGGCCACCACGTCGCCGACGGCCTTTATGGTCTCACCTTCCGGTACGATTACGCGTTGGTCGCGCACCAGCATCCCGACATAATTATCGCCGCCTGGGATATCTTTGGCTGTCAGCACGCGAGCCACGCCGGGGCTGTGAAGCGCGCGCGCCGCATCGACGCGCACTAAACGCGCGTGGCTATGCGGACTGCGCACGGCGACAACGTGCCACGTGCCCGCCGCTTCCGGGACGTCGTCACCATACTGCAAGCGGCCGCATACTTTGGCGACGACACCGTACTGTGGAACCGAATGGCCGATCACCGGCCGCACTTCCAGACCTGCGCGGCCGATAATGTGCGTGCGCCGGAGAAAGTCGGCGGCCGTTGCCACACCGGCGGCTTCCTGAACCGCGTCTACAATCTGTTCATACCCGGTGCAGCGGCAGAAATTCTTGCGCAGAAAGTTTCTAATGTGGCGGCGGTCGGTGGGCTGCGGTTTTTGTTGCAGATACGCCTGGCAAGCCATGATAAAGCCTGGTGTGCACATACCGCATTGCGATGCCGTATTATTGATGAAAGCGTCTTGAATCGGCGCAAGGCGATCAGGCGCGCCCAGCCCCTCAACGGTCATGATGTTGGCGTCTTGTATCTTGTCTATCGTAACAATACAGGACTTCTTCAATGAGCCATTGACCAAGACGGAACAGGTTCCGCAAATGCCCACGTCGCAGCCGTTCTTGGCGCCGGTGAGACCTAACTCGCGCCGTAGAACGTCCAACAGAGCGCGACCGGGATTGACGGCCAACGTCACCGGCGCGCCGTTGACCGTGAAGCGAACACTAATGGTCGGCACGGTTATTAGAGTAGCCATGATTCCTCCGCCAAATTCGATTCTTGATAGATCGGTTTTTTCTGGTCAGCCGCCTTCGTCGGCGCGGCCGTTACAGAACGCAATACTCTTGACGACGATTGGGCAACCCGGCCGGCGGCCAGTAGACCGCCTACCAGATAATCTTCATAGAAGTGGGCGATGGTCTCGGCTTTGAGGCCCCCCTCCGGCGAATGCCATTTTGATACCCAGTTGAGCGCGCCTAATAAGGCAAAGGCCGTCAACTTGACATCGCAGCGCCGGAAAGTTCCCTGTTCAACCCCGTCTTGGATTAAACGGCGAATGCCCTTTTCATACTGGTCGCGCTTGCGAATGATCGGCACCAAGTATGGCGGCGACAACAGGTCGAAATCCAGATGGAGCACGGAACCGGTCAGATCATCGGTTATCACCGCGATATGGTGCTTGACCAGACGGCCGAGACGCCCGGCCGGATCGTGTTCCGTCGTCTTGGCCTCTTGCAAGCCCTGCAAGAGACGATCAAGAACGTATTCCTGACAGTGATAGAAGATTTCTTCCTTGCATTTGAAATAGTAGTACAAGCTGCCTTTGGTCATCAGCAAGCGCTCACTGATGTCCTCCATGGTTGCGCTAAAATAGCCTTTTTGACGAAAGACCCAGGCGGCGCTGCGCAGGATCTCCACTCGCTTGCGTTCACTCTTTTGTTCCCGTCGCGCGGTCATAAACTCTCCCATATTTTAAATTTTGAACCAATATTCAAATTCCAACCAAACTGTACAACATTAACGCCTAAGATGTCAACCCTAATTTGATAGGGTCTGAAGTTCGATCATAACAGACTTAAGGATGCCACCCCTCAAGCTGCGAACGGTGTGGGATATCGACCTTGTCCGATTCTTATGATCAAATATCAGTATGATCGAATTTAAGGCGGAATACGCCGTTCGTCTGTTGTATACTTTACAAACGAGCTTAGGCTGGGAGGTCGTCATGACTAATGTGGATACGCAGGCTGCCTGGTGTTATCACGCAGAAACCAAACACTCCGCCATTAGTGTTCGCGCGGATACGTTTTACCTCGATTGGCCAAACAAACCTTCCCTCTTTAAGATTTATCCTAATCTTCCAACCGTGTCTCTGCCCAAGGATTTTCCTATTCCAGTTTGCGATACGCTTTCAGCCCTAGGCTCGGCCGAGGCGCCTTTCGACCGGCGTCCCTCCCTTGATATAGGTACGATGGCTCAGATCCTTTTCTTTTCTGCCGGTCTCACCAAGAAGAAAACGCTGGCCGGCGGGGAATCGTTCTATTTCCGCGCCGCCGCTTGCGCCGGAGCGTTGTATCCGATTGAGCTCTACGCCGTCACGACGGATATACCGGGCCTGGACGCGGGCGTTTACCATTTCTCTCCTCAGGAGTTTCAATTGCACTGTCTCCGTAAGGGAGATTACCGCCATACGCTGATCACCGCCTCCGGCGCGGACGCGGCCCTTGTTGGGGCCCCGACGATTCTCATCCTCACCGGTGTCTTTTGGCGCAGCGCATGGAAGTATCGCGCCCGCGCCTACCGCTATCTTTTCTGGGACTCTGGAATGATCGCGGCAAATCTATTAGCCATCGCCGGCCGCTCTCATGCGGTACGTATCGTCATGGGCTTCCTCGACGAACCGATCAATCGTTTGCTCGATCTGGACACCGACCACGAGGTCGCGTTGGAACTCGTGGCGTTGGACGCTGATCCTTCGCTCCCTTCACCGCCGGTCGTCCTTCCCGCGTCACCGCTAGGGGCGGAAAGTTGCTCGCTTTCCGTCCAGGAAACGGATTACCCGGAAATTCGAGACATGCACACAGCCTCGCAACTGACTTTGGAGGAGGAGCTGTTGTCATGGCGCGCCGCCAAGCCACCGTCGGGGCCGGCGCTGGAAGGGAGCGGAATCCGACTGCAACCGCGGCCGGCGGAGAATGGGCGCCGGCAAGGGTTGGGCGAAGTCATACTTAAGCGTGGTTCGACTCGGCAATTTGATCACAGGCCGATCACTTGGAGGGAACTCAGTACCATCCTTAGCCTGGCCGCCACGGCCATCCCCGCTGATTTTTTGTCCGAGCCCGGATCCTCTCTTCTCGATATTTATATGATCATCAATGCGGTTGAGGGGATCGACAATGGCGCCTATTTCTATTCACCGGCCGCCGGCGCTCTGCAGTGTTTAGCAAAAAGCGATATGCGCCGCGCCGCAGGTTACCTTTGCCTGGAACAGCCATTGGCCGCCGATGCCGCCGTAACCATTTTCTTCATGGCCGATCTGTATCAGATTCTTGCGCAGTACGGGAACCGCGGCTATCGCGCCGTTCAATTTGAAGCCGGTTTGATCGGGGGGAAAATCTATCTTACTGCGTATCACCTCGGCTTAGGCAGCACGGGACTTACTTTCTATGATGACGACGTGACGCAATTTTTTTCGCCGCACGCCGCCGGCCGGACCGCCATTTTTGTTGTCGCCGTAGGGCACGCCGTCAAAGGAGGTGTGTTGCAAGGTCGCACCGTCCGTTTGGTCAACTGGCCGCCGACGGGATCGGCCGAGTAGTTATGAAGGGGCTAGGCGCTTGTGCATTGCCGAAGGTTTTACGCACCCCCGGACGCCGTTCACGATGGCGTGATCACGCTCAACGATGAGGAGTCGCACCATCTGGCGCGCGTCGTGCGGTTGAAAGTGGGGCAGGTCGTTGAAGTATTTGATGGGACCGGTTTCGAGTTTTTATGTCGGGTCGAATCACTCATGCCCCAAGTCAGAGCCCGCATTCTGGAGCCGCTCCCACGGCGGGGCGAGTCTCCGATCCGGACGTTCCTTGTGCAGGCGCTGACCAAATCTGATAAGTTTGATCTCATTGTCCAGAAGGGTACGGAACTGGGAGTTTGCGAAATCTGGCCGACGCTCTCTGAGCGCGCCGAAATACACTTGACCGACGCCAAAGCGGCCGCTCGCGTGGCCCGCTGGCAAAAAATTGCCGGAGAGGCGGCCAAGCAATCTCGCCGATCCATCATCCCTGCTGTTCATCCAATTATGCCGATGGAACGAGTGTTGCCGATGATGCCGGCGGACCCGCACGTAAGTAAACTATGCCTGAGCGAGAGAGGCGGGCAACCGCTAAAACAACTTTTACCGCCGGCATTGCCTAGCAAAATCGTGGTGATAGTCGGCCCGGAAGGCGGCTGGTCCGATCAGGATTTGACAATACTCACTGGGCATGGATTTAACCTGGTGACGCTGGGGCCGCGTATACTGCGCACCGAAACCGCGGCGCTGGTTATCCTCTCCATCCTCCAATACCAGTTTGGCGATTTGGGATAAAAGAATAACCGCTCCGCCGTTAAAAAACGTGGGGAAACAAGGCCGGAACTCGCCGCGCGTAGGATTCAAACTCCGCGCCAAACATCTCTCGCAATAATTTTTCTTCGCTGCGAATCCTAATCACCGTTCCCACCCAAAGTATAAGGATCGCCGGCAAGAGAGCGCGCGCTTGGCTGATGGCTAAACCTGTCGCCAATAGCATCCCGAACATCGCGGTGTATATGGGATGCCGCACAAGCCGGTAGGGTCCTTCGGTGGCCAGCTTGTGGCCTTCCAGAACGCGCGCGGTGATGCTCCACTCTTTGCCCAACACGCGCACGGCCGTAGCCGTCAACCACACCGAAACGGCGGCCAGCGCAACCGTCACCACTGCGAGCAGGATCTCTATGGGGCGGGAGAGCGGAGTAATTGGCATAAAAAGCGGCCGCAGATCTGACCCAATTAAGTAGTAAGCCGTTCCTTGCACCAACAGACCGACAATGGAACGGCGATCCCGTTTATGTTCGGTGGCCGGCGTAGACCGCTGCCGCCGGGCGACGGCTAATCCAAACAAAAGCCAACTAATGATCACAAGGATCAAGACGGTGACTTGTAGAATACTAAAATGGAACGCCATAGTCGGTTAATAGTCTACGTAATCCCTTGAGCCGTGGTCAAGCCGGCCGGAGCCGAAGTTCACATTTTTCGCCGGGGGTGATTTCGGCATCATGATTTCTTGCGCTACTTCATTTTCACTCATAATAGTTTTCAATCACGAAGGCACACCAAGGTAATCACGGCCTATCGCGGATAACTTCTGATTGTGTGCGCCGCGTTGTTGTCCTTGGCTAATCACTCCGCGTACCTCCTTAGAAACTTCGTATCCGTTCACGGGTGGTGGATACCCCCAGCTTCCGCTGGGGGTCTCTTGTGTGCTCTCAGTGAGCCTAGCGAACAGTTACGAAACTTCCTTAGTTTCATCTTGGCATCTGCTTGCCGTCTTCGCAAGCTGGGGGACTCCTTGGGAAGTCACACGGGTATGGAAAGGACCCGTGATATCAGAACCCCATATCCCCCGCCAACCGTGTTGCATGTTTCGAACGACAGATGGTAAAATGATACTTCGTGCGGTCAGGACCATGATAATGCCCAACGAGAAACATCCGGTTCGGGTTACTCGAGAAGAGTTCGAATCCATCATATATAAATCCAGAGGACGACTGGGAGTAGCCATCGGCGTGCCTTTATTATATATCGCCGCATGCGTATGCGTCTTGCTGCTGATGGTCATGGTTCTGCCCCAAGCCACTGTGGATCGCTGGGTTCAGCGTATACAGGCCGGCCGTTCGACCCTTTCACAGAGCAGCCTGTTAAATCCTGAACCGCTGGAGCTGCTGAAACTCGAAGATGAGTGGGCGAACCAGCTATTTTCAGTTTCTGGGATTATTCGCAATCGGACCAGCGAGACGATTCACGGGGCCGAAGCCGTGATTAAGTTGTCTACGCAAAAAGGCCTCTTCACAACGTTTGTAGTAGATATCGACACACAGGACCTTGGACCCAATCAACGCACCGGCTTCAGGGCTTCTTATAAGGCGGCTCCGTTTGCGGATTTGTTGGCGGGCTATGATCTTTCCTTCAAACGCAAAGACGGCGCCCCGCTCCTTCATCGGGACTTACGCGGGTTAGATTCCGTTCAATAATAGCAAGCGGCCAACCGTCCGTCCCTGACGGTTTTCAGATTGTGGATCTTGTGGGATCGTCCGTTTTCCTACGATTCCACCTTCCGCCGGCGCAATGGTTACGGTTCCAAGCTTAACGGTTAAGGTATGTTCAAGACCTACAGTCTGTACCGGTTACTCCCCTACTTGCAGCGCTATCGCTTTAAGCTTTTCTACGGCGCAGCCTGTCTCTTGGTGACCAACGTCTTCGCGCTGGCGCAACCCTGGATACTCAAGAAAGTAATCGACAGTTTATCTCTTGAAATTACCACCGAAAAACTGCTGTTCTATTCCGGGTTGGTGGTCGGCTTTAGTTTTGCCGAAGGGCTATTCCGCTTTCTCATGCGACGCATTCTGATTGGCGTTTCGCGCTATATCGAGTACGATCTGCGCAATGATTTCTTTGCCCACATGGAGAAACTCTCGCTGAGCTTTTTTCACCGTATGAAGACCGGCGACCTCATGTCGCGATCAACCAACGATTTGGGGGCGGTCCGCATGGTGCTGGGCCCCGGCATTATGTACTCCATGAATACGCTGGTGATATCAACAGTCGCCACAATTTTACTCTTTAGCATAAGCTGGCGGTTGACTCTCATCGCCTTATTGCCGCTGGTTTTCGTATCCATCTGCGTGAAGAAATTCGGCGAGGAAATCCACAAACGTTTTGATAAGATACAAGAGCAATACGCCGAGATCAGCGCCAAGGCTCAGGAGAATCTTTCCGGCATCAGAGTGGTTAAAGCCTATGCCCGCGAAGAATCGGAGATACGGTCCTTTGAAACCCTTAATCGGCTATACGTGCAAAAGGCGCTAGCGCTGGTGCGAGTTTCCGGCGCGTTCCATCCGTTGCTGGGTTTATTGCTCGGTTTCTCTTCAGTGGCTTTGCTATGGATTGGCGGCCGGCAAGTCATAGAACATCGGATGACCCTCGGCGATATGGTGGCGTTCATGGGCTATCTTGCCATGCTGATATGGCCGACGATCGCGCTGGGTTGGGTGGTAAATATTTTTCAACGCGGCGCCGCCTCCATGAGCCGCATGCTGCGTATATGGGATACCGTTCCCGAAATTCGTGACGGTGATGATCTGGCTCCCGTCGATCGGATTTCTGGAGAAATTGAATTTTGCCATTTAACTTTTTCCTATGAACCGGGGCAAGCGCCGGCGCTCAAGGATATCAACTTGCAGATTCCCCAGGGCGCCACGTTGGCCATAGTGGGAAAGACCGGCGCCGGCAAAAGCACACTGGTCAACCTGATTCTGCGAATTTATGATCCGCCGCCAGGCGCTCTATTGGTCGACGGCGTTCCCGTGGAGCGCATTCCGCTGGCCGTCTTGCGCTCGCATATCGGTTACGTCCCGCAAGAGACCTTCTTATTTTCGGATACCGTTAAAGAAAATATGGCGTTTGGCGTTGCGCAGGGAGACCCTCAGGAAGTAGAGCGGGTCGCCAAGGTCGCCGATATTTATGATGACGTCATGAGTTTTCCGAATCATTTTGACACACTGGTCGGCGAACGCGGCATTACGCTTTCGGGGGGCCAAAAACAGCGGACCGCGATTGCCCGTGCCTTGCTTACCGATCCACGTATACTGATCTTGGATGACGCGCTGTCGAGCGTTGACACCTACACGGAAGAAAAGATATTGCGCGGCTTATCGGCGGTCATGCGTCAGCGCACGACCATTTTGATATCGCACCGCATCTCGACGGTAAAGCGCGCCGACCATATTATCGTGCTCGACGAAGGGCGGATCGTTGAGCAAGGACGCCATGAAGATTTGTTGACGTTGGGTGGCCTTTACGCCGAGCTCAACAAAAAGCAACTACTGGAAGAGGAGCTGGCCGAATTTTAAGCGGCGTGCGGCTCGAGGGGCGTGGATGATTTCCCTCGGCGCTCATCTCAGACTTATAGCTTTTACTATATGACGGAACATTACGACGATCACATTATGGGCAAGGCCTACGACGGGCAGATGATGCGGCGCTTGCTCGGCTATCTACGACCCTATGGGCGTCATGTGGCCTTGGCCATCGTACTAATCATCCTTATTTCGGCGCTTAAGATCATCGGCCCTTATCTGACGAAGATCGCCATAGACCGGTACATTGCCGCGGCGGACCTTGCCGGACTGGGCAAGCTCGGCCTCATCTATTTGGCAATTCTCGTTGCGCTCTTTGGGCTGGAGTACTTGCAGACCTTCTTGCTTAACTCGATTGGCCAACGCGTCATGTACGATCTACGCATGCAAATTTTTTCGCATACGCAAAAACTGGACGTCGCTTACTTTGACAGGACTCCGGTCGGCCGCATGATGACGCGTATCACGTCGGATGTGGATGCGCTCAATGAGCTCTTCACTTCCGGTGTGGTCACGATCTTTGGCGATATCGTCAATCTAAGCGGAATTATCCTGGCGTTGTTCCTTATGAATTATCGACTGGCGGGATTGGTCTTCTCAGTTCTGCCGCTCATCATCCTGGTCACGCTTATCTTTAAAATCAAGGTGCGGGAGAACTATCGGCAGGTACGCAAGTTGATCGCCCGCATGAATTCTTTTCTGCAAGAAAGTATCACGGGGATGATGGTCATTCAAATCTTTGGCCGTGAGCCGCGCAAGTTCCAGCACTTCGAGTCGATCAACAAAGATCACCTCGATGCCAATCTTCAGGCCATACTGTACTACGCGTTGTTCTACCCGGGCATCGAGTTGCTCAGCGCTGTTTCGATTGGCTTGGTCATATGGTACGGCGGCGGACAAGTCGTATTAGGAGCGATGACGCTGGGGGCGCTGGTGGCGTTCTTGCAATATTCGGAACGGTTCTTTCAACCGATCAGCGATTTGACGGAGAAATACAACATTTTGCAAACCGCCATGGCTTCCGCCGAGCGTATATTCACGCTCCTTGATACGCCATCGGCCATCGCCACCCCCGCCGAGCCCATTTCACCGGCTCAAGCCAAAGGCGCCATCGAGTTCCACCGTGTTTGGTTCGCTTACAAAGATGAGAATTGGGTCCTCAGAGATATTTCGTTTGCCGTGAAGGAGGGCGAGCGCCTCGCCATTGTGGGCGCTACCGGCTCCGGCAAGACGACGTTGATTAATCTACTCACCCGTTTTTATGACGTGCCGCGTGGCGAGATTTTGGTTGATGGCATCAATATCAAGCAAATGGATCTTTATGATTTGCGCCGGCGCTTCAGCGTGGTTCTTCAGGATGTCTTTTTATTCTCCGGTACGGTGGAGAGCAATATACGACTTTACGATGAGAACATCACGCTGGAACAAGTGCGGGAGGCGGCATCCTTGGTGCATTTGGACCGCTTCATTGACCGCTTGCCCAAAGGTTACGAGGAAGAGGTACGCGAACGCGGCAGCTCTTTCTCGGTGGGCGAGAAGCAGTTGCTCTCCTTTGCCCGCGCGCTGGCCTTTGATCCAAGAATACTCATTCTGGATGAGGCCACTTCCAGCGTGGATACGGAGACGGAGATATTGATTCAGGACGCGATTCAGCAACTGATGAAAGGGCGAACCTCTATTGTCATTGCCCATCGTTTGTCAACCATACAGGACGCCGACCGCATTATTGTTCTCCACAAGGGGACTATACGCGAGACCGGCACGCACCAGGAATTGTTGGCGCAGCGGGGGATTTATCACCGGCTTTACCAATTGCAATACAAAGAGCAATACGGTCGCCGGCCCCATGTAACGAACGTCCCGTCCGTGGAGTAAGCGATAATGAAAACAGAACCGCCTGCGGTAGCGGGCGGGTAGGCCGAGACAGATAAGCCGCGGCACGCCCGGTCGCTACCGCAACCGGTACTGTTACGTGGGGTTATTTTCAGAGGAGTTCTTCATGCCCCTTTGGGGGCCTGGAGTTTGGGCATTTAGTATGGAGTGTAATGCCGCTTACAATCCAAAGCTCCGCTAGGTGGAAGCGGCTTACTACACAAAGCTCCGAAGGAGCGAGATATAATAGCCAGGGGCAAGCGAAGCGCAGCCCCTGGAAAGCAAGCGTCCACAGCACGCCAGCCCTGAAAGGGCGCACTAAGGGAGATCGATTCCTTCGCCAGCGCCACGCGTTTCAGGATGAGATGCGCGTCTAGTGCCGGAAATACGGGGTTGGGTTGGATGAGCGTTATGTTTGGGATTGAGGTCGGTAGTTTCACAGAAGGGTATCACGCCCTTTCAGGGCTTATTACTTCTATAGTTTTACATACCAGGGGCGGCGCTTCGCTTGCCCCTGGCAATTATATCTCGCTCCTTCGGAGCTACGAGAACAAGCTTCGGACTCTGACGGCTTATCGCGTGGCCTGCAGCTAATGTCCAAACTCCAGGCCCTTTTGGGACACAACGACGAATGAAAACAGAACCGCCTGCGGTAGCGGGCGGGTAGGCCGAAGCGTGCAGGCCGCGGCACACCCGGTCGCTACCGCTCCCGGTTCTGTTTCGCCGGATTGAGCGGCGCCACGAAGAATGTAAACAGGTTGTTTTAGGGGAGGACTATACCGAGAATGACTAGCGTAAGCAACAAGGGGTTGCCGGGAAGCGCCAAAGGCGGAGATACGCGGCATCGTGTCGATTGCCAGATCTGCGGCTCGCCGACGATTCCCGGACTTGATTTAGGCCATCAGCCGGTGAGCGACCTTATTCTATCGCCCGCTCAGTTGAATCAGCCCGAGACCTTTTACCCGCTGCAGCTCTACTATTGTCGCACGTGCTGGCTGACGCAACTGGGTTATTCGGTAAACCCCAAGGTGGTATTTAAAAACTTTCCCTTCGTAAGCGGCACAACGCAGACCGCCACACGACACTTGCAAAGCCTGCCCAAGCAGTTGGTAGAAATGTTGTCGCTCAACCGCCGGTCGTTTGCTATTGATATCGGCTCGAACGACGGCACACTGCTCAAGGGTTATGTTCCCCATGGGGTCAAGTTCCTCGGCGTTGATCCGGCCGGCGACCCCGTCCGCATTGCCAATGCGCAGGGCATTGAAACCTTACATAGGTTTTTCAACGCCGAAACCGCGGAAGAGGTGCTGGACCATTACGGCAAAGCGGAGGCCATCACTGCCTGCGGCGTGTTTGCCCACATTGCCGACCTGGTCGGGGTAATGAAAGGGGTCAAGCGGCTCCTGGTGAAACGGGGTATATTTGCCACGGATTCGCAATATTGGCTGGATATGGTGCTTCGTCGTCACTACGACAACATCTTTCACCAGCACCTTCGTTATTACTCCCTGAAGCCTCTCATTCATCTCTATCGCCAATACGATATGGAGGTGTTTGACGTGGAGCGCTCGGAAGTCTACGGCGGTTCGATACGAGTCTTCGGCGGCCATTCAGGAGCTTTTCCAATTTCCCCGCGCGTGGCGGAGCTGGTGGCGCTGGAAGAGCAACAGAAACTTTACAACGCCGGCACGCAAGAACGGTTTGCGCGCGAAGTCCGGCAAAGAAAGCGGAAGCTGTTTGACGCGGTTTATAAGCTCTCATCGGCAGGAAAAAAGGTTATTGGTATCGGCGCTCCGGCCAAGGCCGCCACGGTTTGCAACTACTGCCGCCTGGGGCCCGATCAGGTTGAATACATAACAGAAGTGAATCCGTTGCGCATCGGAAAGTTTCTGCCCGGCGTTCACGTGCCTATCCTCTCCGAAGAATACATGTTTCAGGACAGTCCGCCCGCCGACGCCGGCATTCTCTTCGCCTGGAATTATTATGATGAGATTGTGCCCAAGCTCCGGCAGCGCGGATTCAAGGGGAAGGTTTTGCTGCCATGAAGCCAACGATAGAGCCGCGCCATGACGAGAGCCGCACGTCGACCGGGGAGGGCGTCATTCTCTTTGGCGGCAGCGGCTTTCTCGGGCCATACATCCTCAAGAATTATCCCAACATCATTTCGGTGGGACGGACGCCGCCGCCTACGACAAATCGGCACATTCACATCGAAAGCTTAGCCAATCTCGACGTCTTGCGCGACGTGAAGTTTGACAAGGTCATTTTTATTATTGGCAATACCGATCATCATAATTTGGAGAAGGAGAACATACCGCGTGGCGAGCTGACGGCGTTTGATTACCATGTTATCCCACTGTTCCAAGCCCTGGAGCAGCTCAAGCGCTTGCCGATTAAAAAGCTAATTCATTTCTCGACGATTCTGCTCTATCGTAATCCCTCCGCGCTGCCCGTCTCCGAGCATGCCCCGATTGATCCTTATAAGAACCGTTATGTGCTAAGTAAATATCTGGCGGAAGAGGCTTGCAAATTCTATTTACGATGGACGCCGATTATTAACGTTCGCCTATCGAACATTTACGGTCCCACGCCGCTGCCGCGGTTTGATCTGATCCATCGCTTAATTCGTCAACTCTTGCAAGAAGGGCGAGGCCAAGTGTGGAGCGCCCAGCCGGAGCGCGATTTTATTTATGTGGAGGATGCGGCGCACGCCATCGTAAAGCTACTCGACACCGACTACACGGGGACGCTCAATCTGGGAACGGGTGTGATGACGTCGGTTCGTCGGGTGATTACACGGTTGGAAGAGCTCAGCGGCTGTCCGATCGTCGACTTGAATCAAGCCGTGGAAGGACCCATGCAGTTCCAATGCGATATGACGACGCTCACGCGACTAATTGACTGGAAGCCGGCCTTCTCCATCGACCAAGGCATTCAATGCACCTACGAACGCATGCTATCCTGGAGCCAATCGCTTCCGTTTTCGTAGGGCTGAAAAGCATTCCGAATAAATCTTACCACAAAGACACAAAGGCACTAAGCTCACAAAACCATTCGCCTACTTCCATCCTTTTCACGGGGTATTGGCTCAAACGTTTTCATCTTGGTGTCTTCGTGTCTTTGTGGTTAGGGCTCTCCACAAAATAAAGTTTAACTTTTAAGGTCGCATATGCTACACTCTACCGCATGGCAATCGACGTGGCCGACAAGCTGATGCTCAAAGTGCTTGAGACGCTAAATGAGGCGCAAGCCCGATGGTACGTC
>JACOSC010000298.1 GCA_016179055.1 Acidobacteriota bacterium | reverse complement strand
TCCGTGGGTGGCGCGGGGCGCCACCCACGGCTATTACCTGAATTTTGCACGAGAATCACCAGGATCGTCTGGAAACAAGGCTTCAGCGTTGTTTTACGCTGATTAGCTGAGAACGCACAGTCATCGCTAAGTTACCCTCCGTGGTGATGATCGTCCGTGCAAAAAATTTTTTGCACGGATCCGCGCGAACAAGCAGAGCCGGACAAAAATGGATCATTTGTTAGAGAAACCTCCTTGTCGTGCAAAATTCAGGTATTAACAAGGTCCCCTTCGGGGACCGGCTGGCGACCGCGCTGAACAATTACCAGCAAACTTCATGGGAATCACTGTTGTCAGAAGGCGGCGGCCGTCCCGCTAAGGTACATGGCGCCGGTCGGCTGCGATGAACCGCCCGACGGCTCGGCGGTAACGGCAAATACATTTACAAGTTGAGTAGTGTGGGGCAGGGAATTAAGCTTCAACGTGGCGGCCCCGCCTGAGTCGGGGATGAAGGTTCCATTGGCGACTGGGGACGACCCTTGCGGTATGGCCCAGAGCTGGTATACGTTTTCCGGCGGGAGCGCAGGGAGATTGAATACTACCAATATGCCGGAATTGATTTCAGGGTTCCAAAAGACTTTTCCGGCGGTGTCTGGAGCCACGGAAAGGCCCTTGAGCCTAATGGTGTGGGTCTGGCGGGCTGCCATTAGTTGCAGGGCATTTTGTTTTTCAGACAGAGCGCGCCGAATTGTCGCCAGCTCTGCTTCGTGACGCTGGGTTACTCGCGTATGGACTTGCATATTCCAAACGAACAGGCCACCGAAGACGCCGGCTAAAGCCCAGGCGAGCGGTGACAACCAGTCGAAGCGCCGGACGGCGAACCGTATCGTGGTAAAGGGCGCCCTGGCGCGACGAGGAGCGACCAACTCTTGCCACTTGATCGCCTCGAGGATTCGCGCACGCACCGCAGACGGCGGCTGCACCGCACGGATAGTTTGGGCCAAGTGGGAGGCCGTCTCTTGCCAAGCGCAAAGCACCGATCGGCACGTCGTGCATCCGTCCAGATGAACCTCAAGCGCTTTCTGATCTTGGCTATCGGCGGCACCGACGGCCACTAGCGCGCCGATTTCCTCAAATGCCTCGCAAGCCTGATTCGTCATTCTTCTTCGCCTCTTGGAACGTTTCCTGTAATTTCCGCATGCCCAGACGAATCCGTGTCTTAATGGTGCCCAGCGGCGTCTGCAAGCGTTCGGCGATTTCCATGTGCGTCAGCCCATCAAAATAAGCCAACGTAATCGCCTTGCGCTGGTCAGGTGGGAGGCCAGACAAGGTTTTATGAATCATCTGCTGATTTTCCCGGGCCATCACTTCAATATCCGTAGCGTTTTCGGCGCGTAGCCGGTCGTGGAGAACTTCCACAGGGCCGCCATCACGACGGGCGCGCAATTTGGTCTGGCGAAGACGGTCCAACCCTCTGCTTCGGGCGATTTGCACGAGCCACGCCAACGGACTGCCGCGCGCTGGGTCGTGCGCGGCGGCTTGCCTCCAAATTTGCCAGAAGGTTTCCTGAAGGGCATCTTCCGCTTCCGGCCGGTCTCCGAGCATACGGCAGAGCAAGCCAAAGATCATCGGTGCGTGGCGGTCATAAAAGACCGTAAAAGCTTCCGCTTCGTGGCGCGCCATTCTCGACACGATCTCCAAATCGCTCCCCTGCTCATCCGGGTAAAGACGCATGACGCTGGCTAATCCCCCTTCCTCCATTCAAACTACGAAAAAATCCGGCCGTCGGATTTATACTAGACCTACTTCAGCGGTAGACAGGCGCATTATATTGTACAGGCCCTAGCGTGTCAAGCAAGCAAGCCGTCCTGCCGCCCATTATTTAAGACAAGCGGCGGGATGCCGCTTCCACCTTCCGGCTTGCGCCTTGTGCTCTTTTTTGCGGCTCATTTCTTCTTGTCACAAAGAGGCACAAGAATAGGATTGACGCGGTTTATAATTACAAGGTGGCATTCTTATGATCGTATTTCGCTTCTGATACGATGGCTTGACAAATCTATATCGATCATAGTAGATTTGGGAGCATCAAGGGTTACTGGGCTGTAACCTGCGGTGATAGAATCGCTCTTGATGTACAGTTTGCTTCAGAGTTTATCAGTGGCTAACCGCAGCAGGTCCGTTACATCTTGGCGCAACCAACAGATTCTAAGCCACCGACAAGAACTGTGACTGATTGACTGACCCCCTTATCCCCCCAAGGCGGGTCATTGTATGCAACCATCCACATTAAGGAGACTCCTATATGCCACACCTACTACCCTCCAATAGACGTCTTGTCGTGCAGGGGAACTTCTTTGCGGTCGTTTTTTTTAGCCTTTGGCTTCTATGCGCCGCGGTCACCAATGGCCAAGTGTCCACCAATGGAGAGTATGACTATTTTCTGGGCGAGGTACTGGTAAAATTTAAGTCCGACGCGTCGGAAGCCAAGATAAGCCAGTTGAATGGAACTATCGGCGGTGAAATTATCGACAGGTTTTCCGGCGATCCCAATCTTTATCACATAAAGGTCCCCGAGACTCTGGGAGTGGGGACAGCGGTGAGCTTCTATACTAATGAGGACTCTGTGGCGCTGGCGGAGCCGAATATCGCCTATTCCACACAAGTGGTACCTAACGATCCCAGCTTTAGCCGGCAATATGCTCTCCAAAAGATACAAGCTCCCGGTGCATGGGACACCGTTGTCGGGGACTATGGCGCGGTTTTGGCTGACACCGACACCGGCATGGATTACAACCATGCGGATCTGGCGCCAAACCTTTGGACCAACACCGGCGAGATTTGCGGTAATGGTATCGATGATGACGGCAATGGGCTGGTGGATGATTGCTTTGGATGGGATTTCTTTAATAACAATAATAATCCGATGGACACGGTCGGCCATGGCAGCCACACGGCCGGGATCATGGGGGCGGCCGGCAACAACGGAATTGGCATCGCCGGTGTAGTTTGGAATGCGCAGGTTATGCCGCTCAAGATTGGATCAGGGACTTCGATTAGCAATGCCGCCGCTATAAAGGCCATCGATTATGCGTGGAGCATGGGCGCCTGGGCGATAAATGCCAGTTGGGGCGGCCGCGGTTTCAGCCAGTTGCTGAAAGATGCCATTGACCGCGCCGGGTCCGCGGGTGTCTTGTTCATTGCTGCCGCCGGCAACAATGGAACCAATAACGATACCACGCCTTTCTATCCGGCGAACTACAATAGCCCAAATGTCATCTCCGTGGCGTCAACGACCTCTACGGATGCCCGGGCCTCCAGCTCCAACTATGGCGCCCGAACGGTCCATCTCGGAGCTCCCGGAGCGGCCGTGTTCAGCACTTACCGCAGCGGCGGATATGCCACGATGAGCGGGACCTCGATGGCGGCCCCGCATGTGACGGGAGCCGTGGGCTTGATATGGAGCTATAATCCTTTTCTCCCATCCGACACGATAAAATCGATTATTCTCAACTCGGTGGATTCGATCCCGTCGTTACAGGGCCGGACTGTTAGCGGCGGTCGACTCAACTTGAAAAAAGCAATACAAAATACCCCGGCGCCGTAACGGGGTTGGAACAAGCTGATCATTGGATTTATCTGAGGCATGCCCGTGTAGTGATGTGCCACGTGAAGGGGCATCTCTCTGCCCTCAAATCCCGCCACATGATTGGCTCAGGTGAGGGTGTGCCCTCCTACCTTCCATCGGTAGCTCGCGGCCTGTAATGACCAATTATCTGTAGGTTCTCTGCAACTTTTCTTTGGCGGCCTTGTCACACTAGGGTAGCATGTATTTGAGATAGTGAAGAGCCTCCGGCGCAATCATGCGGCTTTAAACGATGATGGGATTAGCCGAGTTTCTTCACTAAGCCACGATAATAATCTGCATTTCCGTATGGCGAAAAAGCTCGTGCTCGACATGCCATCTAGCTGTCTTGTTGCCGGTGCACGGATAACCACAAGGTAGCGTAGGTCCATGTTATGGCATGGTTCAATTATTAATGGGCATTTGCCGAGTAAACTTCCTGACCGCTTCGAGAGATTAGAGGCGATCATGGGTCTGTGGTATCTTACAAATAGTTTCTAAGCACGCGGAAGTGCGGCGTCCTCAAGCTGACGTCTTGTGCCCACGAAGGGTACCGGCCGCCAAAAGTAGGCCTCCATCGCTTTCGCGTGCCAAGAAAATTTGAAGTTCCTACCACTCTTGGTTACCTATTGAACCATGCCATACCGGGCACGAGCTTTTGCGCTGTATGGAAGTCCGTTGAAGGCCGAACGGAGACCACGAATCAATCGATCCCATAGGAAGACCACTTTCTTGAAACCAAATCGATGACCTCTTGGCGCATGGCAATCTCGTCCGGCCAGGGACGGGTAAATCCTTCTTCCGGCCATTTGCGCGTGCCATCAATGCCCATCTTCGATCCGTACGTCGGCAGGCGAGCCGAATGGTCCAGCACGTCGACTGGGCCCATGACGAATTGTAGGTCTCTTTCGGGGTCAATATTGTTGAGAACTTTCCAAGTCACCGTCGCGACATTTTGAACATCGACGTCGTGGTCTACAACTACAATACACTTGGCGAGCATAGCCTGTCCGAGGCCCCAAATCGCGCTCATAATTTTGCGGGCGTGGCCGGGGTAGCGTTTCTTTATCGAGATGATGATGAGATTGTGGAAGACACCTTCGAACGGCATGTTCACATCCACAATCTCCGGTAACTGCTTGCGCAGGATCGGGAGGGTTATTCGCTCAATCGCCTTCCCCATATAACAATCTTCCATCGGCGGTTTCCCCACAATAGTAGTCTGGTATATGGGATTCTTGCGGTGCGTAATGCACGTCACATGCAGCACCGGGTACTCATCGGCCAAACTGTAAAAGCCGGTATGGTCGCCAAAGGGACCTTCTCGCCGGAGCTCACCCGCATTGACGTAGCCTTCAACGACAATTTCGGCGTTGGCCGGCACTTCGAGATCGACGCTTTCGCAACGCACCATCTCCACCGGCTGCCGGCGCAGAAAGCCGGCCAGCATCATCTCGTCGACGTCATCGGGGGCTGGGATGACCGCGGAAAATACCGTCTCGGGATCGGCGCCGATGGCCAATGCAACCTCGATGCGCTCCCCGCGTTCGGCGCGTTTCTGATAATGCGCGGCCCCATGGTGGTGGATTTGCCAATGCATGGCGGCCGTATGATCGTCGTAAATCTGTATACGGTACATGCCGCAATTGCGCTTGCCGCTAATGGGATCCTTGGTGAAAACCAGCGGCATGGTGATAAACCGGCCGCCATCGAGCGGCCAGCACTGCAACGTTGGAAATTGATTTAGCGAGAAGTTCTCGCGCAGTATAACTTCTTTACAGGGTCCATGGCGGACGATCTTGGGGAACATCTTCGCCAACTCCGCCAGCGTAGGGAGCATTTTCAGTTTTTCGACAAAGCCACTCGGAGATTTAAAATCCAAGATTGCGCCAATTCGGTCGGCGACATCATCAAGTTGGTTTACGCCCAAAGCTAGATTCATGCGGCGCGGTGAGCCAAACGCATTGATCAAGACCGGCATATGATGGCCTTTGGGATTCTCGAAAAGCAGCGCTGGGCCGACCTTCTTAGAAACTCGGTCGGTGATCTCGGTGATTTCCAGTATCGGGTCCACTTCGGTGCGAATCCGCCTAAGCTCTCCTGCCTCCTCAAGGACTTTGATGAAGGCGCGTAGATCTGCGTGTGCCAAGTCTTACTCCCATTAAGCCAAGGATGAATCGTTCGGTGGGGCGTGTGGCTTCCGTCGCTTTCTTCACGCCTGGCCGGCGCGTCGAACGTTTTGGCCCATACGGCTGATCATGGTTGTCTTATCCTAACTGTTCATGGGGATCAGGGGTCGGGGCTCGGGCGATATTGCTTGTATTTCTTTTCCAAAGACGTCCGCAACTGTCATCGGTACCACCGGCCCCTGACCCCCGATCCCAGATCCCCGCGAACAGTTACGTCTTATCGTATGGCGTGTTCGCGACGCGCGTTCAGACGACGTATAGCTTGATTGGCGGCCGCCGCCACGCTGGAGTCGCGATCCCTGGTCAAGGGTGTGATCTGGGACAACGCTTCTTCATCGCCGATTTGACCTAGGACGTTACAGAGCCGCTCGCGGACCTTGCCGTTCGACGCGGATAGATGTGTATAAAGGGTCCGTATCTCATCTTTGGAAAACTCCAGTAAATACGCTTCCGATTGGTCGCGCAGCGTCATCTTGCCGAGTGCATTGATGAGGTCGTCGAGAAACTCTTTGCGGCCCATTCGATATAAGGCAAAACTTTCGGCCAATTTCACGCCATTATCCTTTTCCGGCAGGCGCGCCCGTGAAACTTCCGTGGCCGTTTCGGAATTTTGCGGGGCCAGGCGAGCCAGTCCTTCAGCTCCGGCCCGGCGAAAGCCGTCCCCGGGATGGCGTAAGGCTTTTAGAAAATTATCGGCGCTGCGCGGATCCCCGATCATGGCCAGCGCCTGTAGCGCTTTCAGTTGCAGGTCATCGGCGCCGCTGGCCGGGACAACCTTTAATACTTTCCGTCGTTCTTCCACGCCGCTTTCGTAAATACGCGTAAGCTCGGGAACCGCTTCTTTGACCTTCAAGGCGCCCACCGTCACTATGGCTTCGTCATGGACTTTCTTTTCTGAATCTCGAATGAGCGGAATCAGGTCCGGCCCCACGCCGGTATCGCCGATCTTATAAAAAGAGCGTATAAGCGCCACTTTCACGCCGGGCTCCCGCTCGACCTGCAAGGCCGCTCGCGCGTCAAGGAGCGCCGGGCGGGCTAGCAAAATGCCAATTCCTTTGGCGGCATCTTCGCGCACGCCTGTATCACGGTCGGTGAGCCGCGCTTGAAAAGCTTTTATGACCTGCGCACCCACAGTAACATAGGGTTCAATGCGCAGATCATCATTATCTGTGGAAAATGGATTCAAGAAGTCGGCGACTTTCTTGGTCCCGGCCACGAGGCCGGTTTCACGGATAATGTAAAGGTTAACCAAGGCCGACAGGCTGCGCCGGCGCACGTCGCGCGCCGAGTCGGATGATAAGGTCACCAGCGCCGGAATGGCTTGCGGGTCGCGAATCTTGTCCAAGGCCAAGGCGACTTCTCGGCGGACGTCCTCCGACGGATCTTTAACCGTTTCCATCAAAGCTGGAACCGCGCCGCGCACACGATTCTCGCCGAGCAGACGCGCCGCTTCCTTGCGTCGCTGGGCATCCGGGTTCTTAAGGTCATACTGCAGGCTTTCCACAGACACTTTACGGGATTGCTGGGCGACGGCGATGCCGGTAAACAGCACGCCCCCGATCCCTAAGAATAGTGAAAACAAAATAATCAAATGGCTACGATCTTCTCGCCTCATAAGGCCTCCTCATGTTGTGAATAGAACGAGACTATAAATCACGGCGGCGATAGTTGTCAACAGGACGGTAACAGCAACTGAGATTCGGTCATAAGGATCGGACAAAGGTCGATAACCAGTCCCGCTTGGGGCGGGATTCTGGCACGCTTGCGTTTCTAATGATCGAATTTGAGATGTTAGAAAATTGCCTTGTCTAAGAAATGGGAAATTGGTATGGTATAAAGTTGAGGCTGTAATCAGGTGTTGTGGATTAGGCAGCCCAAACCGGCGGCCTAATCTTTTTAGTCGGAACCGCCTACTTCAAGTTCGGCTTTATAACGTACCGAGAGGTAAGTCACTTGAGAGTTAAAATTTTTCGGTGCGAGCAGATGAAAATTTTAAGGCCATCCGGATAGGGGAGGACACCCGTAGACTGTCAGTTAATGAATATCCGGAGCGTGAGATACAGCAGTTCCTTGATCAACACCCGAACATGCACATCCAACATGTGCAATTTTCGACCATTGCTATCATCCCCAAAACTGCTGCGTGGCGGACCACGAATGCAGATATTGATTGGGAGATGGAAAAGTCTGTAATGGTATTCTTCGAGGAAGACGTGCATCAATAGGCATGTGCAACACTGTCAGAGACCCAGAAAAATAGGAGGTGGAACCATGGACAACCGGATTACCATTGATCCTAAAGTGTGTCACGGGCAAGCACGCATTAAGGGGACGCGCATTCCCGTGCATCAAATCCTCCGGATGCTGGCCAATGGGGATACCATCGAAGACCTTCTCCAAGAGTATCCTTCTTTGACACGGGAAGATATCCTTGCCTGCTTCGACTATGCAGCGTCACTAGCTGAAGAAGAGGTAACACCTCTTGAGGTCTTATCAGGTGAGGTATGAAGATCTTCGTTGATGAGCACATTCCCCTAATGACTGTCCAGGCACTGCGCATGCTGAGCCATGACGTCCGCGATATTCGTGGCACCCCAGATGAAGGGATGCAAGATGACGCACTGTGGGAAATGGCGCAGCAGGAAGAGCGCCTATTGATTACCACCGACAAGGGGTTCACGCACTACCGTACGATGCCGCATCATGGGGTGCTCATCATACGGCTACGACGACCGAATCGACACAAAATCCACCACCGCATCATGCAAGCGCTGGGGCAGTTTTCTGACACGGAATGGCCCGGTTTACTGGTGGTTATGCGGGATGTTGCGCAGAGCACCTGGCATGTTCGGGAGAGCCACTGAGCCGAACCACTCGCTCCAGCGGGCCCAAAAAGCGCACGCAAGTTTTGGGTTATTTGGAGCCCTGAAAGCGTTTTTTGCGCCGCTGAGCTCCGGCGTTGGGTGCATTCTTCAACATCGGCGTGGGCAAATTCGCAGCGCAGTATTGCGTTCCAAAGTATAATTGTAACTGTGCACGGGGATCGGGGGTCAGTGATCAGTGGCTCGGGGGCCTGAGGGTGCGGATGACTGTAAGGAATTATCGTGATTTAGAGATTGGGTAGTGGGGCGGATGCTTAACGGATTACGGACGGTTTGTAAAAGAAATCCAACCAGTATCGCCCGACCCCTGACCCCTGATCCCAGTGAACGGTTACATATAATTTTAGCAGTGTGAAGGTATGGATACGATAGCCCCCATGCTCAAAATGGATAAGACCGCCTTCTCAGTAGCATCGCTTTTCGACGAATCGGATGAGAAGACTTACTGGCTTTCCAAAACACCGTATGAACGGCTGCAAGCCGTAGAACTCATGCGACAGGTCATCTATGGGTATAAGCCTACTGCCGCCCGACTTCAAAGATTTTTTGAAGTTGCTCAACTCAAATCAAATTGAATACCTGCTCATTGGCGGTTATGCGGTTGGGTATCACGGCTACTCCCGTGCGACCGCCGATATGGACATATGGATTGCTATTCACTCTCGCAATGCCGAGAAAATGGTGGAAGTCATCCGCGAATTTGGTTTTGCGGTGGATAGTCTATCCGCCGAACTGTTTCTGAAAGAAAACAACGTCATCCGCATGGGCGTGCCCCCGTTCCGCATTGAAGTGCTCACGACCATTTCGGGGGTGAGTTTTGAAGAGTGCTACAAAGAACGCATCACTGACATTCTCGATGAAGTTGAAGTCCATCTCATCAGCCTAAAACATTTGAAAGCCAACAAGAAAGCGAGCGGCAGGCTCAAGGATTTGACGGATTTGGAGTATTTGCCGTAGTGAACCCGCTCCGACTTTGCTGGCGCGTAAGATACTGTGGGGTTTTCCAATCCCATCACGCAACCAATGCAATACAGCGGAGCGACGAGGACGCCGGCCGCTGATTGCCATCGTTCGGCGCAGGGAGTGCGACACTCGCTGGACGGGCAACCAGCACAATCGTGGCTATCGCTTTAGGTGTTCATGCAGAATTCGCTTGCCTTTGACAACGGCGTCTATGCTAATATTAAGGGCATGAGGAAACCGCTTACGCGCGCTTCGATCCAGATCGCAATTCTTGTCTTGAGCCTTCTGTTCAGGGCTGACGAAATCCTGGCCGGCGCCGCCTCGCGGGAGACAACGACCGTTGCCAAAGCCGGCTTATCTCAAACGGAGCTGGTCGCCCTTGACGAAGTGATGGGCCAGGCCTTGTTGGAGCGTAAGCTGCCGGGCGCCGTCGTGCTGATCGGACATGACGGTCAGATCGTTTTTAAAAAGGCCTATGGGCGGCGAGCGCTGCTGCCGCGTCCCGTGCGCATGACCACCGATACGGTTTTCGATTTAGCCTCCCTTACGAAAGTAGTGGCGACCGCGCCCGCGGTGCTTTGGTTGGCGGAGCGAGGCTTGCTCGCACTCGATGATCCGGTGGCTAAGTATATTCCCGAATTTTCCGCGCGCGGCAAGGCACGCGTCACGCTTAGGCATTTACTTACTCATTACTCTGGGCTGATGGCGGATGACTCCCTGCGAGATTACCGGAAGGGTTATGCCGAGGCCATACGGAATATTAGTGACTTGAGCTTGGAAGCCGAGCCGGAGAAAAAGTTTATCTACAGCGATGTTAACTACATCCTTCTGGCCGAGATTGTCCGGCGAGTGGCCGGCCAACCGTTTGATGCGTTCGTGCGCCGGACTATTTTCCAACCGCTGAAAATGACGTCGACTTTTTTTAATCCACCGCCGAGTTTGCGCACGCGCTGTGCGCCGACTACCCGTCGCAATGGACGGTGGCAAAAAGGCCAAGTTCAGGATGAACGCGCTTATCGGCTCCGCGGCGTGGCCGGCCACGCCGGATTATTTTCAACCGCTGGCGATCTGTCCCGTTTTGCGCAAATGATTCTCAACCGCGGTAGCCTGGATGGCCAGACTATCCTGCGTTCGGAAACCGTCGATCTGATGACAACCGCCTACGCGCCGGCCGGCATGTCCATTCAGCGCGGGTTAGGATGGGATTTCAATTCTCCGTTCGCCGTGGCGCGCGGTCGCGGCTTCTCGCCGGAATCGTTTGGGCATACCGGTTACACGGGCACTTCCATCTGGCTTGATCCAACCAAAAAAACCTTTTTGATTATCCTCAGCAACTGCGTACATCCACGCGGTAAGAGCCGCATCAAGCAACTACGCGGCGAGATCGCCGATGTGGTCGCGGCAGCCATCCCGGATGCGCGTGAGGTGCATGTCGGTGAGAGCAAGCATGGAAGATAAGATTGAGAAGCTGATCGCAGAGTGGGAGGGCGTCGCTGAGGCACGATCGAGACAATCGCAGCACGCGCGGCTGCGATGATTAGTGCCTTTTCTGTACCCGAGCCAGTGCTGGAAGCATTGGACCGGCTGGGAAAGGCTGGGTCGGACTCCGATAAAGTCTCCGATAGTACTCGGATGAGAGGCGAACTCCTAAGATTCGGAGCCGTTCCCGAAGAGGCAAAGTCAATCTTTACCGCCATGAACGTTCAACAGAGACACAAAGAGCTATCTGAAACGCGTACGAAAGACATCTTCGTGGTTGTCCAGTATCTACGCTCGTGCTGTCAACGTGATCACACTAGGTCTTGGCCGAACTCATCAGAAACATGGAGGTGAGCAGTATGACAAAGTTACTAGAAAAAGCATTTGTAGAAGTTTCCAAGCTGCCAGAAATAGAGCAGAATAAGGTTGCCAAATGGTTGCTTGACGAACTTACTTCGGAAAAGCGTTGGGAAAAGGCATTTGCAGAATCTGAGGATGTATTAGGTCAACTTGCTGATGAAGCCCTTGAAGAACACAGGCAAGGAAAGACCAAGCCGTTAGTTCTTGACAGATTATGATCTCTCATACGACCCAACGCTTTCGGAAACTATTTGTAGGTTTGCCCAAGGCAGTTCAGAAGAAGGCGAAAGAAGCCTACGCGCAGTTTAGATGGAATCCTTATCACCCAAGCCTGCATTTCAAGCGAGTACATTCCACGCGACCAATTTATTCGGTCAGGATTACGAAAGATTATCGTGCAGTCGGGATACTACAAGCTAATGAGATAATTTGGTTTTGGATAGGAAGTCATTCAAGGTATAACAAGCTCTTGAAACAGTTGAAAAGCGCCTAACAAGGCGCAGCACCTGACCGCTTTTCCGCTGCGCTCCATAGCGGCAGGTGAGCTTTGGCGATAGGCATCGACAGCCGGCAATGCACCGCTCCTTTCAACCATGTAAGCTCAAATCATCGCGCGCTCAATCGGGGGCGCTGCAGATCACATACAGCGTGCTGGGAGCACACCCACTTCAGAAGATCACCTGAGATTCGATCATAAGCCAATCAGACGGTAGCGGAGCCGGCCTCGCACGGGGGCTCTGGAGTTTGGACATTGGCCACAGCCCCGCGCGCTCCTTTCGTCCCCACCACTGCGAGCGGGCACCCCGCCATAGCCCGAAGCTGGTTCGCGTAGCTCTGAAGGAGCGAGATATAACAGCCAGGGGCAAGCGAAAGCGCCGCCCCTGGTATGTAAGATTATATAAGTTATAAGCCCTGAAAGGGCGCGCTACCCTTCGGCGCGATGAATACGTAGGGAAGAAATCGACGGCGGCCTAGGAATTGAGCTTCATTAGTGC
>JACOSC010000297.1 GCA_016179055.1 Acidobacteriota bacterium | reverse complement strand
GCGACGTACCATCGGGCTTGCGCCTCATTTAGCGTCTCAAGCACTTTGAGCATCAGCTTGTCGGCCACGTCGATTGCCATGCGGTAGAGTGTAGCATATGCGACCTTAAAAGTTAAACTTTATTTTGTGGAGAGCCCTTACGCATCAAGAGCAAAACGAAACCGCCGGCTACGCCGCAGCCGGCGTTTGATTTGAAAGCGACGGACCTATCGGCGGTGCGAAGGGTTCACATCAGTGCGCCGGGTAGTGGCGGTACATTCCCGCCTTGTACCAATGATAATATCACGCTGGCGCTCGTCGTTTACGATCAGCCCGTGACAGCCGCCGCTAATCTTATCGCCATCGAGGTCGTCGGGGGCACGTTTTCTTATCCGCAGAGCCCCGTGGTATGCCCCAGCCATCCCACGCGGACGAAATCGTTTGGCTGGATCCAGGTGGACTTTCCTACCGGCCCGATCACCGTGGAGGTATTCAATGATAAGGGCGCGAGTCTTGGCACGCGGACGGTCTATGACGGCCAATACTTCGATATTACCGGCTATATCATGTATGTGCATGAAGCCGGCGCCATTGAGGAGGAGGCCGATGGCTTCATCGTATCCGAACAAAGCGACGGGACGGGTAGCGGATACCCCACTTAAGGCCGCGGATTTCTACGGCCCATAGCATGCTTCGATTCGAACGTATCATTGGGCATGCGTCACCGGATTTTACTTATGGAAAAAAAGTTACGGCTTGGGCTTATAGGTTTCGGCAATCAAATTCGCCATGAGTACCTTCCCTATATGGCCTGTGAGTAGCAATGGAACGGAAAACCGGGTTAAGCGCATCGGAGCCGTACGCGATTACAATCCTTTCATTATTTTATCCAGGTCCTCAGCGGTACAGGCTGTTTTAAAGCCTTTTTTATTGTTCGTAGTCTCCCGATCAGACGGCGGATGATCTCGGTCCGCGAAGGCCAGAACGCACCGGCCGAATTCTTCCCCATTTGAAAACAGATATCATCCACCATCATACGCTCTTCGGGCGTCATGTAAACGACCACCATCACCGATTTCCGACCCGCTTCTGGTGCGGGTTGCTTCTTCCCCTTCGGTGTAACCCTTCGGCCTTTCTTCGTCCTGTCGTATGTATAATACCGTTATTATGAGGCTTCTTTTAAGTCCTCTATTATCGTCTTGGTCCGCAGACCCCATGGCTTTAAAAGCTTATCTAAAGTCTCCCGCTTGGGGTGTCGATGGCCCTTAAGAAAAGCCACAATATTGGGGGCCGCCATGCCGGTTAGCTCCGACGCCTCTTTTACACCTATCCGCTGAATCATATGCCGCAGCGCGTTCTCGACCGTCAACCCTTCTTCGCCTTCGATGAGCGTCAACAAAAACTCCCGGGCAAACTCCGGATCGCGCAACTCCTGACTGAGTTGCTCATCGTAATCAGTGGTTCGTCTCATAGTCCTCCCAATATTCTATGGCCTTTTTAATGTCCCGGCCCTGGGTGCTCTTATCGCCGCCCAGGAGCAGTACAATCACGTGTTTCCCATGTTCCCCAAAATACACGCGGTAGCCAGGACCGTAATCAATTTTAAGCTCATAGACTCCACCGCCGACCGGCTTAATGTTTTTCTGTGCGGCCCCCAAGGTCAGACGGTCGATATACGCTCGGATTTTTGCCCGCGCCTTCTTATCGAGGGGATCGTACCACTCGTTAAAAGGTATTCGGCCGCTCTCGGTCTGATACAACTCGATCGATTTCATACGCCCTGTCCCGTCATTCCTCACTTAAAACTATCATAACTGATAATTTTAATCAAGGGGGTTCATGATTAACTGCCAGTGGTTTTCTGAGCGGATCTCCGGTCTAAACCGCGCGCTTAGGCGCGTAAGTAAATCTTCGTGATCCCCGGCCGCTTATGCCCCAGAAGCTGCGATGCCACCCACGACGAAACGCCCAGCGCCCGCAGTTCCTGGCACCCGGCGCTAAACGTCGTCTGCGCGAAGCAGGACCGGGCATCATGCGTGCCCCCGCTGCGCCGCCCGATGTACGGTGCTGGCTATTTTTGCCCATCCCCCGAAAATGTAAAATCAGTCGAGCGACCGCGTCGGCACCACCACCCCGACATGCTTGTAAATCGTCGTCCGTGACACCTCATATCGTTTGGCTACGTCAGACACGCTCACCTGCGGATCGCGCAGTATGGCGCGGATCTCGCGCACCTGCTTATCATCCAGCTTTTGTTTGCGCCCGCCTAATCGCCCACGCGCGCGGGCGGCGTCAAGGCCGGCCCTGGTGCGCTCACGAATGAGATTGCGCTCAAACTCAGCCAAGCTCGCGAACACATGAAAAATCAACTTACCGGCGGCACTGCCGGTTTCTATTTTTTCCGTGATCGACTCAAAGCCGACGCCGCGCTGTTCCAACTCGCCCACGATCCGCACCAGGTCGGACAAGGATCGGCCAAGGCGATCCAGCCGCCACACGACCAAAGTGTCGCCCACACGCAGCGCCTTCAAGCATTGCGCCAACTCTGGCCGCGCGGTCCCAGCGCTCTTGCCGCCGACCTTTTCCTCGTAAATCGGGTGACATCCCGCCTGGGTGAGCGCGTCCCGTTGCAAATCCAGATTTTGATCGTCGGTGGAGACGCGCGCGTATCCGATGCGTGTTATTGTAGCCATGATTGGGTTATACTTTATGAACAATGAATAATCAATCAGTTAATGAACACAATACCCAGAAAAAATGCGCCTTTTCCAGGCCCTTTCCCAGGTGTTCAACAAACGACCCTTTGTTGGACGTATCAGGGCAGAGGTTCGCAGAACATGAGCCACCGTTTTCAACCCGTGATGAGCGGACATTGATGACAGCAAGGGTCCGCCGTCGAAGTCCAGGCCACAAGGCGGGCACACGGGAGGTCGACCAACGGCACCGATCGACTCGCTGACCCAGATTCAACTCAAATTGTCAGTAGGGATTCAAATGACCACCGATTCGCACCGCCTGTCGATCCTGACAACCACAGAAATCGACGATCTATATGGTTTGCCTCGATTCACCGAAGACGATCGGTGCCTGTATTTCGACTTGAGCACCGCCGAACGAGAAGCGGTCGACGCACACACCCCCTCTGTTGCGGCGCATTGGATACTGCAGCTTGGATACTTCAAAGCCAAGCGACAGTTTTTTATCTATGAGCGGGAAGCTGTGCTTGATGGCCTCTGCTACGTCCTCAAACAGCATTTCCCGGATAGGGATATGGCGTCCATCAAGACGCCGTCCAGACCTACCCGCCTCGAACAACAGCGAATCATCCTCAAACTGTTCGACTATCGACTGTGCGATAGCACCACGAAAGAAGAACTGGAACATAAGGCGCAACGGATCGCCATGCTGTCGACGCAGCCGATATACATTTTGCGCGAGGTGCTGCAGCATCTGACCAATCAGCGCGTCGTCGCTCCGACCTACACGTTCCTGCAGGACATGGTCGGTCGGGTTGTAATAGGTGGGCACCATCGTATTACACAACTGCTCGGGCAGGCACTGACGCCGGTGGTCGACAAGCAGTTAGAAGCGTTGCTTCAAGCCGACGAGAACATGTACCGGATCAGCGTGCTCAAGCATGAGCCAAAAGACGGCATTGTTAAAATAGTATAGATAAGTCATTATTCCATTTCACTGCTGTCCCAATATTAGTCGAATAGATTAAATTGCATAGAGGGACACTGCGCTGGTTCTTTGAAATCCATGAATGAAAATGCTGATAAAATCGGGGTTTTTTCGAATGACGATGGCCACGAGCACATAAACAGACATGGCAATCCAAACCTGCGCCATCAGGCCAATTAAGGCCCGGTCACGCAGGCCAACGATGGAGCTTATGTCGATGGCATCCAAAAGCTGGCGGGCTTGATCGGCTTTCAGCACCGGCGTCTTGCCGCGCTTGACCACGTGCTTGGGGCCGCGCACCGAGCTGGCGGGGTTCATGGGCACGATTTGGTCGGTGACTAAGAAATCAAAGAGCATTCGGATGGCCGCCAGATGTTGCTTGACGGTCGGCGGAGATCCCGGGTGCTGCTCGATGTAGGCGGCAATCAGCACCGGATGGATTTTCTCCAGTTCGTGGATGCCGCGGGCCTCGCACCAAGCAAAAAACCGCGTCACGGCCTGGGCATAAGCGGCCCGGGTGTTTTTGTTGCGGATGTTGGCGGTAAAGAATTCGATAAAGCGCCAGGCGGCCTTCTCGCCAACTCTGGCAATTGTCGCCGGCAGCTTTTCCAGCCCGGCCCGGCTCAACTCTCGGTGAGAAATTGGTACTAATTCTTGCCCCATCCCCGACTCCTGTTTTGAGGTCGCATAACGTCCTTTATGCTACGTCAATAGAGAGGGGGAGTCAAGGGGGTTATCCATGTCACTTTCCGAAATATTTGGCATGTCTAGACTTCCTGGGTGGCCGCTCTGTTTGCCGCGCTAGGAGCCGACTTACGGTGGCTGGGTGGATTTTGAATAGCCGTGCCGCAGCGGCCGCGGTCTTGTCTCCTTTGGAAACCATCTTTCGGATCTCCGCCTGCTGCTGAGGCGATAGCTTTGGACGCCGACCACCAATCCGGCCTTCGTCACGGGCAGCATCCAATCCCGCTTTGGTTCGTTCCTTGAGCATGGACCTTTCGAATTCAGCAAAGGCCCCGACCATCTGCATCAGCATGCGGCCGGCCGGTGTGGTCGTGTCAATCGCTTCCGTCAAACTTCGAAATCCTGCCCCGGCTTCCCCAAGCCGCTCCATAATGGTGAGCACGTCGCGGAGGGAACGCGAGAGCCGATCGAGTTTCCACACGACCATGACGTCGCCCTTGCGGAGTTGATCGAGGAGTCGGTGGAGTTCGGGTCGATCCCAGCGTCCGCCGGAGGCCTTCTCACGAAAAATGCGCTCGCATCTGGCCGCTTTGAGCGCGGTAACCTGCGCAGCGGTGTCCTGGTCATCGGTGGAGACTCTGGCGTAGCCGATCAGCATTGCATAAATGTATCGCCAATCGAACTAGTAATGCAATACCTTTTTGCAACGCAAGAATCCCAGGAAACCCATCAATGGCTGACGTGTTGCAAAACCGTTCGTTTGTGCAAGCCTCAGGCCTGCCCGATCACGAGGCTCTCGCGTGCCGCTTCCACGACCGCTTTGCTCATCTCTCGCAGTGCGTTAATTTCGAGAATCCGTTCCATCTGGGTGAGGAGGCGGTTCAGCAGGCGGAAGTTGCCGCCCGTCATTCGGATGATCGCTGCCACCGCTTCCTGGTCCCACGGCGGCGGCGGAAGATGGACACCGGAAGGAGTCCATCCCTGGTCAAGCAGTTGCCGAATCGCAGCGGCATCCAAGGGTCGAAACTCATGGACGAATCCGATCCTTGAATAGAACTGCGGGTAGCGGGCCAGACGCTTTTCAATGCCCGGCATCCCGATCAGGACCAGCCCGATGCGGCCCTGGTCAAAGATGTCCCGCACTTGCTCAAGCCCTGCTACTTTGAGCCGATCCGCTTCGTCGATGACGAGCAAAGCGGTAGGATCAGGCAAGGTGCTAGCCACTCTGATAGCACGATCCCGCTGCTCATGAAAAGCATTCTCCATCTTGAAAGCTTCGTCACTTCGATAACCATCTGGGTTCCTTTGAGGATCGCGCAGCTTTTCGGCGCGATAAAGGAGTCGCTTCATTCGCGCGTGTTCATAGCGCCGCGCTCGTTCGATCGCGGCATTATGCAACAGGCTGCGGGTCTTCCTGATATCACGTTCCAGATGGCCTGGCGAGCTAACAACAGGAGAAGTGAAGAAGACAACAGTGCCCTTAGTTATCTCCTTGAGGAGTGCCTTGGTCTGGCACGGATGGTTCCAATACGCCTGTACCCTGGCCCAATTTGCATAATGAAGCGCCGAGAGCGTCTTGCCGACTCCCGGAGCACCATAACACAAGCCGATGTAGCGATACCTTTTGCAGGCGTCGCAGAACTCAGTGAATCGTCGGTGCTCCAGAGTTTCCACTATGGCCGACCGGCGGTTATTCGTTCCGGTATCGCTTGAGTGCGGTTGCGGCTTGCTTGGCTGTGGGCTTGTCTCCTGGTGCTGGGGGTGCATCTTCTTTCTCCATGTCTTCTCCGCGCTTCATTTGGAGCAGCGTATCCACGGTAGCTTGCCGGTCCCGCAGGACGCCGCGTAGCTCGCGCCGCTGCTGATTGCGTGCACGGAGAATCTCTCGAAGAGGAACTGTAGCTCCAGCCAGTTCAGCGCAAACCGCCCGGCACAAGAACCGCTCGTTGTGGTAAACACGGATCTCGGCCATGTCACGTGGGTCGAACCGCAGGGTGACCGTTTCGCCAACGTACGCTGCCAGCGTCGTTGAGATGTAGCGCAGACTTTGGAAGTGAATGCCGTCTACGCGCACCTGACGCGCTTTGGCCACTTGGATCAATAGTAAATCCAGTTGCTCCAACGAGTCGGGCATGCGTGGCAGAAAGCCGTTCGCCTCCCAGCGTTCGGCGGGCGGGGTTTTCGTCTCCGCGCATTCGCGGCGATGGTACACGTCCAGCAGAAACCTGCGGAACCGGACATCAAAGTCCGCCAACGTGAGTGTTGGCTTTCCGCGCACCGCGCCGGCCAGTGCGTAGCCCTCCAGTTCGCAAAGGAACATTTCATTGACCGTCAGGAAGAAGCGTTCGATACGGCCGCGGCCCCTGGGCTTACCGGGAATGGAAAAGACCAGCCGGATTTTGAGATCGGCGCTTACCTGTTCCAGGTGACGCGAGGTGAAGTCGCTGCCGTGATCGGTGTACAGGACGTCCGGGATGCCACACACCATCCAGCGCGCATCCGCTTTACGCCAGATCGCCTGGCGCAATGCGAGCGACGTGTGCAGAGCGGAGGGGTCCTCAAACGAAAGAAAGTACCCGGTCACGGCACGGCTGTAGTCATCGATGACCACCGTGAGCCACGGCTTGGCAAACTCGCCATCAGGCCGGACCAACAGAATGTCCAGCGGCGTATGGTCTGCTTGCCAGATGGCATTCGGCCCGTCGGCTTCGCGCCGGTGAACCAATTCGAACGCTTCGCTGTAGGCCTTTGTGCCTTCATGGGCAAGGGTGACGAGATCGGCAGGCAGTTTCTGAACGATGTCAAAGACGGTTCCGTAGCTTGGAGCCTTCTCTTCAAGATCCTGCGAAAATCGCAGCACTTGGCGGTACAAGGCTGCGATTGGCAGGGGCGGCTTTTGCAGAGCAAGGCCTTCGATGACCTCTTTGAACTTTGCCGAAACGGCCCGTCGCGCCCCTAGATCCCCGCGCTTCTTGCGGGCCAACGCTGCAAGACCGAACAGCCGGTACTGGGCAACCCACCGATGCGCGGTTCGATACGCTATGCCCGCCGCCCGCGCTACGGACTGCAAGGGCTGGTTCGCTTCGAGGTGAGGTTGAATCAACCGGAACCGATCGAGCGCGAGTTTGCGGGCGTGTTCCGAGAGTTCGGCCAAATCGTCCATACTCGAACAGTATGCCAAATAATCTTGACGATTTCATGCCAAATATTTCGGAAAGTGACACAACAGAAAAGATTTGAAGGGACCAGTGGGTTATGGGAAGTTAACCGTAGACAGTACAGTTTCAAAGATGTCGTCGATATCAAGGTATCCCAGATTATGACCGTTGCTATGAAACTCAAATTTCAATCTGTTTGTAAAAACCACTCGGTCATTAATAAAAGCAGATGGGAGGCTTCCATACAGTACATAAGCTGGCTTTCCCCCCACAAGGGTCGTTTCTTTTTTAAGAGGTCTTCTTGAAACATCTTTGTTAAGTAACCGATCAATAGAACCACCATATTCATCTGGATAGTAATCTATACCTATTGGCGGTACAGGGTATCCTCCTTTCAGATGATATAGCTTCTTTTGGTCAAGCAGACCAAGCGCCACGCCGTTACCGGACTTTTGAACCGCCACCCTCCAATCGCTAGGGTAGCGAAAACTAATGTTTTCGTCCTGGTAGAGCTTCCATTTGGACGTATCAACTTTCGATTGCGGGATTTTTTTGGTAGGAATAGGATTAACAACAGCCTGCTCCTGAGTGCAGCCTACTGCCAGCAAGGACACCGCTGCCAAGACAAGGAGAGATTTTTTCATAGAGATTAGAGATTACTGATTTAGCTTTATTATACAGATAAGAAGGTAAGGGGGGAACGCCCCTGCCGTATTGAAGCAGCAGGGGCAGAAGGACTGCTATTGCGTGATTGGTGGGCCTACAGTGTAAATTGGGTCGGAATAATCAAAAATCTGCCAGACGTTACAGGTAGAATAACCAAGTCGCAGGAATGCTTGGCCTAAGCCAAACGGGCGGCGTATACAGTCTCCGGTGACAATAGAAATTTCCTCTCGCCCGTCTTGCTGGATGAGCCGTCCGGCTGGCTCACATAGGCCACTGTCGAAAATAGGCTCAGACACCGGCACCGGAGCGCCCGTGGGATACTGATTGAGCTCGTCCTGCTCAACAATAATAATATCGGTAAAATCGAAGCCCCGGCCAGGACCATACAACTCCCGGAGCCGCTCTGGGGTGGGAATCCCGCGTTTCTGTCCATTCTGTAGCACATACACAGTTGGCGGGACGCTGCCGGCCACAGTCAGCAAGCTACCGTCAGGATGAACTGCTGGACGGCCCGAAGGACGATACCGTTGGGATGTGCCATTGGTGCACTTTGGCGAGAGAGTTGTGATCCAATCTACAGGATCTTCAAACCCATTAGTGGCATCCCAATCCCGGTTTGGCATCCTTCCTAAATTAGTATCTGGTATGGGTGTACTAGGTGGCAATATACCAAGATGCAGATGGTCACGGCTATAAGGCCCGATTCTGGCAAACTCCACACCTCCTGAAACGTAATCTCCTTCTCGCAAACTGGTTCTGATATGGCCATAGAGCGCAAGAAACTCAGAATCATCATCAAACGTATGCCTAACGAATAATCCTACATTACCAGATCCCCAACCATTACGACTAATGTGTTCCACCACACCGCGACTGATAGCAAACACTGGTGGGTAAGTACCCTGAGTAACTAGCATATCAAAGCCGATATGATAACATCCGTCGGGGCGACACTCCGTAGTACGAAAGTCATAACACCTAGGATCATCAGGGCGAGGATTTGGTAGTGTGCCATCAGTACCTAACCATGTTCCACATGTAAATGGAAACGACCCTGTACCAATAGGCCAGACAAACCCGGTAGGTGTCTGATTAAATGTGACTGCTTGGGCATATAGAACTGAAAACTCTGATTGAAGGAGTACAGCAGGTGCCACTACCATCACTAGCAACGTAACCAAGCGTTTCATTTGAGACCCCCTTTATTTTCAGTTTGGTTTAAAAAAACGATCTAGGAATCGTTTTCAAGTTCAGATCCGAATTCAGAAAAGAATTCCCCGCACAAGTCAGCGTACAGTTTAAAGAAGTATTAAGGGGCTGTCAAGAATCATTAGCCATCTTAGAAATGGCTGCGGGAAAGTAAACTCCATCGAGTACCTTTCACTCGCTGGAGTCTGAAGGGCATAGCTGAAAGACGAGCGGATTAGCGTCGGGGCAAGTCGAGCAGATTGAGTCCTTGTTGGTCGCGCCCGCACCCTCACCGGAGCCGCCATCGGCCGATGAACCCACCGGTCGATCACGATTGGGACAATTCAAAACGGTGGCGCGCAAGGAATCCCCCGGGGCGCTCCTCGTTCTAACCGACCAGCTCAGCCAGATGCGCTCGATCGGCTTGACCGCCTGGCCGGCCCTGGCCGATGTGCATCCCGCCACCCGACGGCTCCTGGCCGGATGGGGCTATCGATATAACGTGTGGCACTTGTGCCGCTTCCCAGCGGCCAAGCGAAACGCGATCGTGAGCTGCTTTTTACAAGCCGCGCGTGCAGAGATAACGGATGCCATTATTGACATGCAGGACAAGCTCATCACGTCGATCCATAACAAGGCCCGCAAGCGTTACGATGAGCTGCTGCGCGCAGCCGAAGAAGCCCGGAGTCGCGCCGTCGAGGTAGTGGAAGAACTGGGAACGCTGGTCTTGAACGACGCCATTCCGGATGATCAACTGCGCAAACATATCTTCGCGTGGCTCCCAAGTGACGACATTACCCGATTGGTGGAAGGCTGCCACAGCCTACGCGCCGGCCATGATGGCTCACCTCTCGGGTTGGTCCATCATTGGTACGGCTACACGCGAAAATATTCGCCGGAGCTCCTGGAGAAGACGCCATTTCAGTTCGTCGAAAGTTCTCCGCTGGGCCGCGCCATCATTTATCTCCGGAAGCTCAACCTCGACGGCCATCGCAAAGTCTTCGCCGACGCCCCGGTCGATTTTCTGCCCCGGCGCTGGGTCAAACACGTGGTGCGGAACGATGAAAAAGGTGAGCCCGCCATCTCTCGGCCCCATTATGAACCGGCGTTGCTCACGATCTTGAATGAAAGGTTGAAATCCGGCGACGTCACCGTCTCGTATTCCCGAAGATGGACGGATTTCGAGGAGTATCTCATTCCCCGGTCGCTCTGGGCGGCGCAGCGCGTCGCACACTATGCGAATCTCGGCTTGCCTGTGGACGTGGACTCATACCTGGCGGGCTTAAACGATCACCTCAAGGGGGTTACCGAGGAAGTCGACCAGCGGGCTCCACAAAACCAGGCTCTGACGATAGACGGCAAAAAGGGCGAGTTCCATTTGACCGCCCTAAAGGCTGCGGACAAGCCCGATGCCGTGAAAATCCTAAAGCGTTTGATTGAATCCAGGCTCCCTAAAATCGACCTGGTCGATATCCTGATCGACATCGACCATCAGACGAACTTTCTTCGCCACTTCCTGCAAGGCGGCGGCGATCCGGGTCTGTCGCCAGCAGGGCGCCGACGCAATGTTCTGGCCGTCTTGCTGGCGATCGGCTGCAACATCGGCTGCCAGCGAATGGCGCTCGCATCCAGACTGAATTTCCATGAGATCAGTTTCGTGGCCGACTGGTACCTGACGGAGGACGCGCTCAAGGCGGCCAGCATCGACATCATCAATTTTGCATTCCGGCTCCCGATCAGCCATGTATACGGCCGTGGCGCAACTTGCTCCGCCGACGGAATGCGGTTCTATGTTCCTATCCATATACTTGCGGCTGACTACAGCCATGTGCTCCAGGGCCGCGGCGTAACGCTCTACGCCCACACGGCAGACAACTTCCTGCGCATGCATCAACAGCCCATTCCCTGCCGACTGCGGGAGGCGGCGTTCAGCCTCGACGGGTTGATGGAGCACGATACGGAACTCGATCCCAGAGTCTGCTACACCGATACGCATGGCTATACCGAGGTGGTCATGGCGACCGCGGCGTTACTGGGCTATGAGTTGGCACCACGGATCAAAGACATCAAAGACCAGACCCTTTATAAGATCGACCGACAGCAGCGCTACCCGAATCTCGACCCGATTCTGAATGGAACCGTGAAACCCAATTTGATCCGGGCGGCGTGGGACGAAACGGTCAGGGTTATCGCCTCGCTTGAGAACCGAATTGTTTCGCCTTCGCTGGTACTTAATCGGCTCGGGTCCTATGCGCGGCAAAACAGCGTGTACCAGTGCCTGGCCGAGATCGGGCGGGTTCACAAAACAGTTCACATTCTGAAAACGCTCGACGACGAGGAATACCGGCGCCGTATGGGGCGGGAGTTGAACAAGGGCGAAGCATCCCACGACCTGTCGCGGTTTTTGTGTTTTGGCAAGGAAGGAGTGCTGCGCGGACGCGAATTTGGAGATCAGGTTCACACCTTTAGTTCGCTCTCAATCCTGCACAATGCTGTGGTAGCCTGGAACATGATCCACATCGCCGCGATTGTTGCCGACCTGCGCGCCGAAGGACACCCGATTGAGGACGAAACGCTGAGCCATGTCACTCCGCTCATGCGCAAGCACATCAACCCGTTTGGACGGTATCACTTTGACCTCAGCCGAATGCGACAAGATCTCGACCGGTCGCCGGCACCCAGCGTTTAACGGAGGTTTTCGGTTGGATGTGCTTAGTACCCCATATCGGCGGCCTTGGCCGTAAATTCCGGATCCGTACTCACACACCAACTGCGTTGCCGACTCAAACAGATGCCCTCCTTACGCAGGACCCGCCAGACGGCATGTACCGAGGTGTGCAAGCGTTCGGCGACCGCCGGCCCATCCCAATGGGCTTGTCCCGGAGGCGCCGGTTGTTCAAGCAACTGCAACACCTGTTTGCGAAAATCCGTGCCGTACTGCACGGGCTTCCCCGACCGCGCGCGGTCCCGCAACCCGGCCGGACCTTCCCGCGCGAAGCGGCCTCGCCAGTCGATGACCGTGTTGGGACGAACACGAAGGCGACGAGCCATCTGACTAACCGGCTCCCCCGCGAGGCACCCAAGAACGATGCGGGCTCGATCCACCAAACGCGATTCCATCGTTTTACTGCGAGACCATGTTTCCAAGGTTTTTCGATCTTCTTCCGAGCAGGGCGGAATACTGGCTCTCCTGGACATAGACACCTCCTTTGTCCAAGAGCTTATCATTTATCGTAGACTAATGCAAATAAGCACTAGGCGGCTCCGGCCTCCGCGCTAATCTTCATCCCCGGATACCACTGAGAAAGGATTCTGCCCCAGTCCTTATTCAGTACCCGCGTGCGGATTTGTAGCAGCAGGTGAGCGCCTCGCTCACTCCAGCGCATCTGCTGCTTCACCATCCGCTTGCTGATCACCTGGTTGACCGCAGACTCAACGAACCCGGTCGAGACGCGTTCTTGGTTTCGCCACCGATCACCGTAATTCGGGATAAACGCCCGATAGGATTGCCATCACATCGCAGTCGTATTTTACCATTGAGTAATTTAAAGTTATAGTTTATATTTCTCATATGCGCTATATCCATAGAAGACTGGCGAGTACGCTTGTAGACGCATCACGGCACTTTCCGGCCGTCGTCGTCACAGGGCCGCGTCGTGCAGGAAAAACTACGCTCTTGCGCAAGCTGTTTCCGAAGGCCCATTACGTGCTGCTCGAAGACCCCGATATCCAAGCGCGAGTGAGTAGCGATCCGCGCGCCTTTCTTGACGAGCTGCAGCCCCCAGTCGTGTTCGATGAGATCCAAAATACCCCTGAGCTACTCGACTATGTCCGTACGCTTATCGACACACGGCCTCACCGCATGGGCCAGTGGCTGTTCACTGGCTCGCAGGAAGCTCCTCTTATGCGCGGTATCACGGAATCGATGGCTGGGCGGGCTGCCATTCTTCAGCTTCTGCCTTTTAGTCTGGGAGAAACTATCAAAGTGAATATGCTACATGGAAGCTTCCCAGAAGTGCTCGCGCGCCCCCAAGCTCGCCATCTTTGGTTCGCTTCCTACTTACAAACGTATCTCGAGCGGGATGTCCGGGCAATTACAAATGTACGTGATCTGGTAACTTTTCGTCGTTTTCTTGCCCTTCTGGCTAGTCGTCACGGCCAGGTTCTGAACAAGACCGATCTGGCGGCACCGCTCGGGGTCTCAGTTCCTACGATTAGCGAGTGGCTATACATCCTGGAAGTAACTGGCCAAATCATTCTAGTGCCGCCTTACTTCGAAAACTTCGGAAAGCGGCTCATCAAGTCGCCGAAAGTCTATTGGGGCGACTCCGGGCTAGCCTGCTACCTGCTGGGCTTGACCTCTTCGGCTGAGCTTGAGCGCTCTCCCTTCTTGGGGGCTCTGTTTGAGGGCTTTGTCGCGGCGGAAATACTCAAAAGTCAAGTTAATCGGGGCAGGCGGAAGGAACTCTACTACTTCCGCGATCAACAGGGTTTGGAAGTGGACTTCCTTGTACCACGCCCCAACGCAACCTTGTGGTTGGTTGAATCCAAGGCCACGAAGACCGTGCGGCCGTCCATGGCCTCCCCACTGCTCTCTTTGCGTCGCTCCTTGCCGAAGCGGTCGGGGCGGTTAATAGTCATTCACCGAAAGTCTCGTTCACAATTGCCCACAGCCGCGATCGCGCGCGGGGTGGAGGCCCTTGATGTAGAGCGATTTGTCCAGGAACTCATTCGCGCTAGATGACTGGACCCCTGGTTTCAAAAGCGCTTTGTACCGCTATGTCAAGCCGCTAAGGGCTTAGCGTACGTTTTGGCTCCAATGATAGTGGGACCCCTACTGGCCTACCGCCGATCGCGAGCATGATGTCGCGGCATTCCCGACGGAACTGGGCGAACCGGCGCGCACCGTCGGCTAACAGCAGGCTTGAGCGGCCCGGCTCGACGCTGGCCGCGCAGTCTAATCGTTGGGCCACTAGGATGACGTTGCAGGTCGCTTGAACGACCAGGAGCCTTCCCGTGGGCGACATGACTCATAGATAATCCGTCGAGTTCTTTGAGACCCATTTCCGACGGCTGGTGCAAGACCGCGAGTACGTGCTCAACCCTTTCGAAACCCTTGCGATCAAATACCTCAAAGGCGAGGTCCTTGATCTCAGCTCGAGGCTCGGCAACCTCAGCTTGGAGGCGGGACGACGGGACCACCGTGTCGTTGCGGTCGACGCGAGTCCCATCGCGGTCGACCGCATCAATGCAGACGCGCGGCGGGAAGGCCTTCCGGTCGAGGCCCTTCAGGTGGACCTTGAGAACTGGAGCATCGACCGCACAGCGGGGGCCAGGCAATATTTTCCCTGCTCGTCGCGTACAATACGGCCGCGGTCAATCAAGGCATAAAAACCTTTTCGCATCGAGCTGATCGGTATGCCGCCCCGGTCTCGAATTTCACTCCACCGCAGCGAGCCGGAGCTCGCCGCCAGCACCTCCACGATGCGACGCTGGACCGCCCCGAGGGGCGGTTCCGGTCGGACCCACGGCTGGCCTTTCTGGTAGGACCTCTCGATGGCGCGCAGGTCGGGCTCGCGGAAGAAAATTTTAGAGTGCCCGATTCGCAGGTACCGATACCCGCGCGTCTTAATCAGGTGCCGGACGGTATCGACCGTGATCCCCAAGCGGGCCGCCGCCTCGCCCAGCGACCACAGGGCGGTCGGAGACCTTTTCCGGGGCTTCCCCGGTTGAAAGACTGCCAGCGCGAACGGCGAAAAGACAATCACGCCATCGTGCCGCGTATAAGGCAGCCGGCCGTCTTGAACCAAGTGATGCACATACTGCCGGGATACCCCTAAGCGGCGGGCCAACTCGCTCTGGCCGATCGGCGCAGGGAGTTGACGCGATAACTGAGCCAACTGCTCCCGCAGGTACCGGTTCCGGATGAGGGTTTCTGGGTGCAGGCAGGCATCGATCAGCGCATCACTCTGGCGCCCGGGCTTAAGGGGAAGCAGGTCCTCGGCGCGATGCCGCCGCAAGAAACATCGGATCCATTTCGCAATGGAATCTTTGTGGACAGTGAAGGCTCGGGCCGCGTCCATAATCCCCATGCCCTGCGCCACGGCCCGCACGACTCGTAAGCGGCGGACAGCGCGCGGGTCGGTAAAATCGGCGAGCGCCCGCGTTAATGTTAGCAGGTCCCCGCGCTGAAAATCGAGCCTCGTACCCTGCTTCAGCGTTAACACGTCTTCAATGCGGCGATGCTGGAGGTAGCACGCGACCCATAGGTGAACCGCCTTGGCAGTGACCCCGGCGTGTTGCGCGGCGTCAGGGAAGCCCAAGCCTTTCGCCACGTCAAGGACCGCGCGGAGCCGACGGCGTTCTCGGGGACGGGACACCCGCTGCAGAGCGGACGACAGCCGCTCGATATCCTCCCTCTCTAGACCTAAGCGGGCGACCGTTGGGGGAAGGATGAGGTCCTTGATCTGCCGCGCCGCAAAATAACGATCGACCCACTGGCGCACCGTGCCGCCGCTGACGTGAAACTGGCGACCGGTTTCGGCAAAATTCTGACCTTGTGCCACGGCCAGGACGGCCTGCAGGCGCCATCGGAAATTAGGCGGGCTCGTCTGCGCTAAAGCTTCTTGGAGCCGCTGGAGATCGTCCGGATAAAACGGCGGCCTCGGAGTGCGTTTTTCTGCGGTCATGCCTTTACCTGCCTCTGTCCGGGCGGGCTGCGGACCGGTTTGCGTAGACCAAGCCGCCACGCTCGCCCAGAGCGCGACCCAAGCCGATAGATCAGCCATAGCCTGATCTATCGGCTTTGAGGGAATATTCCTTTAATGGAAACGCTCGTAACCATCTCGCCCGTAACGATCCTTTTATTTTACCACCCATTATAGTTATTCTGCAGCCCCTTGGGCTGAAGAATTAGGAGTCCCACTATCATTGGAGCCTTATGCCGTGCACGGCATAAGGCTCCAAATGAAAAAATACTTTTTCTTTTTTCTTGCGACACGCTTCCCCTTCTCAAGGGATAATGGATCTGCTCACCTCTGATTTGCGCGCCCAGCTTCCCCCGCTCTACGCCCATGAGAACAACAAAGACCCAACCGTCTACGCCAAATTCTTCACGCCCGATTCCAACTGGACATGGTTTATCACTGAAGGCTCGCAAGAAGATCATGATTTCATCTTCTTCGGCTACGTCATCGGCCACTGTGAAGAATGGGCCTATATCAGCCTCAACGAACTCCATGGCCGTGCGTGGTCCCCTGGGCCTGCCGATTGAGCGCGATCTGTATTTCCAGCAAGGCCCCTTTTCCGAGGTCCTGCGCCGGTTCCGACGCGAGCGCGCAGACACCGAAGAGGAGAACTGATGAGGGAAAAAATAATCCGCAAAATCTATTGGGCCTAGTACAAGAATGCCCGTGCCCCCAATCCGGCCATTCGGCTCGCCGGGAATTTCCTGGACACCTATGGTTTCAAAATCGGCGACCGTATCGCCGTGGATTACGAGAGCGGATAAATCACCATCACGAAAATCGTGAAACCCTCAGTGGCCATCTGATACTTCCCATCTGTACTTTACTCCAGCCCCGTTCCCCGAGGTCATAAAACGCTTCCGCAGCCAACAAGGGTAGGGCTATCCCCTATCCTTTTATTTTGGATCCAAATTTTACACTCTGTATTATCCCCTTCCCGCAGCCAATTGACTGTTTTTCTTATCTCTGCTAATCTGTAACTGAATTGATTAATTAATCAATTTAGTCTCCATATTTTCAAAGGAGGCTTATAATGGTTAAAAGGAGAAAAACCATGATTAAGGTGATTCCAGCCCTTACCGCCCGAACCCAGTTCGGCCAGATCGTCAGGCGCGCCCGCGAGAACGGCGACCGCTTCATTGTTGACAAGAACGGCGAGCCGCAGGTAGTGATCCTCTCTATTGAGGATTATCTTGCCAATGTCCTAAAACAGCCCAAGAGCTTAAAGAGCTTGCAGAAGGCCGCGGATAAACGCGGACTTTCCTCCATGACCGAGCGCGACATTGACGCTGAAGTACGCAGAATACGCAAGGAGCTAAGACGTGCCACGTAAACAAGTCTCAGCGGTGCTAGATACGAATATCGTTCTGTCTGCGGCTATACGCCCTCAAGGCATTCCAGCTTGCGCCGTTTCAGCAGGCCTACAAGGCAAGTTCCTAATCTGCTATTCAGACGAGATCATCGAAGAATACCAGGAAGTGTTGTCGCGCGGAAGGTTCAAGCTGCCCCACAAGGCCATTGAAACCTTTATCGCTGACATCAAGAAAGCCGGAAAGCGCGTAGTCCCTAAGATGCAACTTTCACTCTCCCCCGACCCGGACGACAACAAGTTTCTGGAAGCAGCCCAGGAAGCAGCAGTCCATTACCTGGTTACAGGCAACAAGCGGCACTTTCCAGAGTCCCACGGTCAAACCAAGATCGTGACGCCGCGCGAGTTTGTCACCATTCTTATAAGCGCGGGAATCATCTAAGCCCAAACTGCTTTCCCCGAAGCAAGCCATCGGATGTTCGGAAGCGATTATTTAACTTTAAGGTTCCATTTTGGCACCTTACGTTTTGTTCTTGCAGTTTGAAACACTAAACTATGCGGTCACAAATTTGCGACGGCCTTTCCCCTTCTCCCCTACCCTTGACATCCCCTCTTTACCCCGCTATGATCTAATTGAACACTGTTAATCAACAGTGTTCAATCAAAAAAGGAGGTTCATAATTAATTGAAAGCCAAATCTATGGTTCATCATCTGCCCCTGACCCAGGCGCGCCACCGCTTAGGCGAAGTCATCAAACGCGTGCATCTCAACAAAGAGTGCATCATCCTTGAAAAAGACGGCATCCCCGTTGCCGGCTTGATTAACATTGACGAGTTGGAAGACTACCTAGAGCTGCAAGACCCCAAAGTAAGAAAGATAATCAAAGAAGGATATGAAGAATATAGGGCGGGCAAGGCCCGGCCTTGGGATGAAGTTCTTGCAGAGGTTAAAAAGAAAGCCAAGCATCGAAAGAGAAAATAAGTTGGCATCCTCAAAAGGACCGAATACCGAATTCTAACCAGCTCGCACTACGTCCGCAGCTTTAAAAAACTAATCAAAAGGTCTCCCTTTGTGCTTTCAAAGATCGAGGCCGCCGTTGAGGTGCTTAAGCACGATCCTCACAACCTAGAAAGAACACACCTCATTAAGAAGCTGGAAGGAGTAAGGCCAGGGGAAGGCCAGTGGCGCATCAGGTTCAGTAATTACCGAATTCTTTACGATATCTTGGAAAAAGATGTCGTTCTCTATTTTGTAGCTGACCGCAAGGAAGCTTATAAGAAATAACTGCGTATGAAAAATATTAAACAAAAGATCAATCAATATACGGCGATCTTTGATCCCGATAAGGACGGAGGCTACACTGTAACCGTACCGGCGCTGCCTGGCCTTGTCCCCGAAGGCAACACTCTCAAAGAAGCGCGGTACATGGCAGCAGATGCAATTCAGTGCTACCTTGAAAGCCCGGCAAAGGACTTGGCCAAAACCCGAATAGACGCTCCGAATTATAAGCAAGGAAATCTCACTGTCGGGAAAATCGTTATCACGCCGTACCAAGCCCAAATTTTCGGACCTGTTGGCATTAGCGATTCAGAGCTATTTATAAAATTGTGGCTGATAAAGCAACGCCTGGATGTTCTCTTTGATGAAACCCGCAGTAAGGCGAGCCGCATTGAAAGCCTCAAGAATTTGCTAACTGTCTGCGATAAGCATCTCTGCTCGCTCATAGAAAAAGAGATCGCCTCGTTATCCAAACCCAAGAAACTGGAAAAAATAAATTACAACTCTGACTTGTCTCCCCCTGCTCCCGCATCACCATAATCATTTCAGTTATCTTTACCGTTCAAATTGTAGTGAACCCCTGAAACTGGACACATTTTAGGTGTGGTCGCAACACCGCGCGGCGACCGCTTGCATTGTTGTTCGTACTCCGCTGGCGTCCAATAGCCGAGCGAGGAATGAATTATTTTATGCATAGACCTCATCGAGGAAGCGTCCGAACTGTCGCGGTTTTTATGTTTTGGGAAGGAAGGAGTGCTGCGCGGCCGAGAATTTGGAGATCAGGTTCCCACCTTTAGTTCTCTCTCAATCCTGCACAATGCTGTGGTGGCCTGGAACATGATTCACATCGCCGCGATTGTTGCCGACCTGCGCGCCGAGGGACCCCGATTGAGGACGAAACGCTGAGTCATGCCACTCCGCTCATGCGCAAGCACATCAACCCGTTTGGACGGTATCACTGTGACCTCAGCCGAATGCGACAAGATCTCGACCGGTCGCCGGCACCCAGCGTTTAATAAAGGTTTTCGATTGGATGTGCTTAGTACCCCATAAACTGCGCTTTGTTGCGGCGAGCAGGCCGATAATCCTATCGCGGTTGCAGCACAAAGTTGGCGAGATAGATCTCCGTCAAGACGTGCGCCACCGCCTTCTGTACGATCTTGTCCTTCAGACAAGGTATCCCCAACCCGGACGAGCCGGAACCAAACAGGCTGGGGCGCTACGCCTTCAATCTCGAAGAAAATCTCAAACGCAAAGGTCTCCGGCCGCTGCGAGGCCTCCACCCAACAAGGATGAAATGACGTGATAACGCGCCATTGCAGCTTTCGTTCCGTTACTTGTCAAATCCCTATAACAGCATTCAATGCCACTGGCCTCAAAATGAAATTCACCCTTATTTTAAGGACCATTATAGGGAGCGTGAAAGCAACGCTTGCTATATTGTTCCCATTAAGCGTAAGGTCCGCGCCTGCTCTTTAGCCAGTAAGCGCTATCAATTGGTGGGCCTGGCCGCGGTTTCCAAACGGCTAGGAGCCTGTCGGGGATAGATGGGCATGGTGCGTAGGAAATGAGAAATATTTTGTGAAATGTTTAAAATTTTATTGACAGCGAGAAAGAAATAGTTAGTATGGAGGCATGAGCAAACAATTTCGTTATTATGACTTG
>JACOSC010000296.1 GCA_016179055.1 Acidobacteriota bacterium | reverse complement strand
CCGCGACGGGCGGATCTGACTGAGCCGCGTGATTTCGTCAGGGGTCAACACTAATTTCGAACGAATTGGTTTTCTTGCCATGCCCTCAGCATTGCCCATTTTTATTTGTATGGATTCCTTTCAGTGAAACCATATACTAGACATGAATTCCCCTAGAGAAGGTGGGCTGTTTCTTGCGGGAACTCCTCCCCGTGTTAGCAGGCTTGAAACTCACTACCCCCCACCTTCTCAACACCTCTTTACTCATCCCGCCATCCGTGTCTTTCCATTTAATAACCGCTTGCTCCACCCTAACCACTGACGATGGACAACCAGGCTGCCTGGATCGAGACTGCTCAGCTCCACACATTCTGCGCGGGGAACACCCTTGTTGATCTAAGACGCCGCCGCGTTAGCTCCTATGCGCGAATCCTTGAAAACAGCAATCGATCATTGATCTGGCGATTAGTCGGCGGCTCGTCTCTACGAACGGTGCTGGTTTTTTTCACGGAGATGCTTTCAATCACAGAGTTCACGATCTTGGCGTGACGGTTAAAATCGATGGGGTTTGAGGCCGAGTACATCACGAGTTGCGCGGAACTACCCGTCGCAACGGCGCAGTAGAGCTGATAGATTTTCCCGGAACCGCTGGGCTCGCCCAGAAGCTCGGTCATAATGAGCGATTTGGTGCCATTGGTCGCTGTGTTTGGCGTGGGTTTCTGACTTCTCAGAACCTGGTAGTCCGAACGAATCAGTGAGAGCGCGAGGTCCATCCATTGGGAAAGAGATTTCTTGTTTCGTGCCGCAGGGGGGAAAACCGTAATCGAGGCCGCTGTCGTGTTTATTGTGGTCCCTGGGGGAGTAAGGATAAGCATGTCTGCTTTCTGCTGCGTTTGCCACCCGGCGGGCGCGGAAAATTGGAGTTTGCCGTAAGTTAATGATGTCGGGCTTGCAGGCCGCGGCGATTGCGCGAGAAGGTTATAGGATACCAAGAATAGGGCCCCCGTAAGACAATAGTAGATCATTCTTGTGGTCATGATAAGAATAGAACCTCCCTATGAGCAATAATGGAAAAAGACCGTCGAAGGCGTAGAGTAAGCCTAAAGCCATCAGCTCTCCGCCAGAGAAGACCAAGACGGCTCCAACGTGCCAGGGAAATTCTTAATGGTCTGCTATATGGATAATGTCAGTCGTAGCCACGGAATCTTAGCCAGGGGTTCTGTAGGAAATTTCTAAGCTGGCTATAGTATATGCTGATCCATGTAAACGAGGCAAGCAAAATCGGGTGTGCGTCAAATTTGTTGGTGGTTTGAATCAACCGAGGGGATTTTCTCGTGATGGTTTTGTAGATTATGGCAGGATTCATTTAACCACAAAGACACGAAGACACCAAGATGAAATCGTTTGAGCCAATACCACGTGAAACGGAGAGGGTTGCGAAAGTAATCCTAGAGGCCGCGTTTAAAGTTCACAGTTCGCTGGGATCAGGATTGCTCGAATCTGTCTATGAAGGCTGCCTAGCCTACGAGTTGGAAAAACGGGGTATGAAGGTCGAGCGCCAGTGACACTTCCTGTGGTTTACGAAGCGATACGCCTGGATGCCGGATTGCGATTAGATAGGGTCGTGGATCCAAGTGTGATTATGGGACACAAGGCGGTGGAGAAAAGCAATCCTCATTTTGAAGCGCAACTTTTACCCTCTCTCAAGCTAACGGGTAAGCGGCTGGGTTAGCTGGTCCATTTCAACGTTCCGTTAATCAAGGATGGAATTAAGCGAATGGTTTTGTGAGAGGAAATTATAGTTGACGTCGATCAAGCCTCTCTTCTCCACAACACGCATCATGTCTCTTGCACTCGTTTGTGCAACACGCCAACCCTCCGTAGATCTGGCAGCAACCTATACTCCATTTTTTCACGAAGGTACCTTTCATCATAAACTGTGCCTTTTTGTGTGCAAGAAACGGCACCCACAGTGCAGTGCCATGAGTGTGCCTGGCAGCGCATTTTAAGGCATGGTTAGCATTTGGTCGATTCTGATTAATTGTTTAGAAGAAAGCCATGCGCCTCGTTCCCAGAACTATAGAACCCTACGATCTGCCGGTTGTTATTGATACCAGTAGCACCTGTGAGATCCGCGCCGGGGACATCAATCGTCGTGAACTCACCTCCGTCCAGCAGGAAGCCATGTAGAACACCGCCGGTAACGTATTCCCCTACGATCTGACCGGCATCATTTATCCCACAAAGTCCAGTGCCGTCAGCGCCGGGGAATTCAATCGTCGTGAAGTGGCCCCCCTCCAACAGAAAGGCATGCCCAATCTTTCCGACCTTGTAGTTCCCTACGATCTGCCCGCCGGCATTGATCCCGTTTGGAAAAGTTGCATTGGCGCCCGGGAAGTGAAGGGTGGTAAATTGATTGCGGTCCATCAGAAAGCCCCGGAACGCGAGCCCATCGTAATAGTTTCCCACAATTTGCCCGGCATTATTGATCCCATTAGACCATGTGCCATAGGCGCCGGGAAAATCAATAGTGGTAACTTGGCCTTCGCTTAGCAGAAAGCCGTGCGAGTCAGTAGAATCAAGGTAGTGCCCCACAATCTGTCCGGCATCATTGATTCCGTTGGCCTCCAGTATCGTTGTAGTCCCGGGAATTTCAATCGTAGTGAATTGGCCTTGGTACCAAAGAAAGCCGCCGGGGTTTATATCGCTGCCGCCGTATATTCCCACGATTTGCTCGGCATTATTGATCCCCTTAAGTACGGTGATGCTGACATCGGGGAAGTCAATGGTGGTTAAGTCGCCACCCAAGAGCTGACCCGCGAGTGGCATCGATCTCAGAACCCCCAAGAATAGCCCTATAAGTCCCCAGCAAATCACACTCCGTCTTAACAGTGAGAACAGCCGGCTTGCCTTATCTCGCATATTTATACCCCCGTGCGGAAAGGACTGGTTTCAGCGTCGCCGTGCGCGCGACGACCGTCTCATGAGTTTTTTGCATAGTCTGTACTCCATCAAATAAGAGTGCCTGGCGCCCAAGCTCATAGATCGTTGGACGACACATGCCCGTGATGCGGGAGATGGTCTGTACTCCACCACGGCCATACGACTTGGCCTAGACGTGGCCAGCACGCGCCTCTGCTTCTCGTTCAAGAACGGAAAAAGTTCCGCCAGTTTTAATCGAAGTGCCTTTGCGCGTTCTTCCACTCACCCAGCATAGAAGAAATTGATCGAAATGTCTATTTTATTGTTCACAAGTCCTTAAGGCCAGGCCAGAACTTTTACCGATAAGAAGCTTGGGATTTGCCGACTTCCGCGCAAGCGTCTGAGAGGCCGGCAGAAGATCCGCCGCCGTCAGCTCAGCCTACGGAATCATCGGTTATCACCATTTCAGCCCCTGGAACGAAGGCTTCAGAGGCGGCAGCCGGCGTACGCTCTCTACCCTTTAGCGCCTTAAAGGGACCAGCGATCTATAGCTGGTATTTGCGTAGTCAAATGCTGTGCCAAAATAAAACGTGGCTCACCAAAGACGTTCATTCATACGTGCTGCATTTATGGCTTACTACCCCAAATTATTATGGTGCGATCTCCAGATCCGGAGGCCAAGTTACATCCGTCGGGCGACCATGCGACAGTAACCACGAAGTCCGTGTGCCCAGTTAGAGTGCGAAGCAGTTCGCCCAAATCCGCTTGCCAGACCTTGATTGTGCGATCCGCCGAACCACTGGCGAACTTAGAACCCTCTGAGGACCACGTCACAGAGAACAGCCAATCCGTGTGCCCGGTCAAAGTTTGGCTCAGCATCCCCGACTGAGCTTCCCAGACTTTGATCGTTTGATCATAAGAACCACTCGCGATTAAGGAGTCATCAGGAGACCACACCACGGACCGCACTTGATCGCTGTGCCCCGTGAGAGTCTGAAGGAGTTCACCAGAGTTGGCCTGCCAGATCTTGACTGTATTATCAGTTGAAGCACTGGCTATCTGGGAGCCATCCAGGGACCAGGCGACGGACGTCACGGCGCTGGTGTGCCCAGCTAGAGTGCGAAGGAGTTCACCCGTATCAGCATTCCAGAATTTGACTGTATCATCAGACGAGCCACTGGCAATCATTAAGCTATCGGGTGACCATGCCACAGAAAACACGGCATTCGTGTGTCCGCTCAATGTGTGGAGAAGCACCCCCGAATTGACATCCCAGATTTTGATCGTACGATCAAGCGATGCACTGGCGATCTGCGAACCATCAGGGGACCACCCCGCGGAAAGCACCTGACCGGTGTGCCCGATAAAGGTTCTCAAAGATTCCCAGGTCTCAATGTCAGGACACTTCGCAGGGGTGGCCAAAGCCGAAGGACACAAAGAGAGCATCAGCCAAGCTAGGATTATACAAACAGTGATTTTCGCTGAAGCCTAAGTCTCAGAATTAAGGATTAAACGGAACCTCCCCACTCGAACTTTAACTTTCTGTTTCCCAACCACGAGATCGGTGGCGCCCACTTATCGAGATGGGCGGACCGCAGGACCGGGCT
>JACOSC010000295.1 GCA_016179055.1 Acidobacteriota bacterium | reverse complement strand
GGTTTGAAATTCTTTGAGTTTATCCTCGGCCGCCTGACAACGCTGGGTAACGACGTGCTCGATCTCACCCCTTAGCTTATTTGTAATTTCTGAATCGCTAGCCATTTACCACTCCTCACCGGTTAAAATTCTAGACCTCAAAACGCATCTAAATGATAAGTTATACCATCTTGGCTTGTCAACAGCAAATCGCTAGTGTTCTTCATGGCGATTCAGAGGCTAGAGGCCGGGTTCCGAATCTCCGGCTTTTCTATGGTAGCCATTATTTTTTGTGAACTCTTTATGACATTTTCGTGACCCGGATCTGGGTCTATGGCCGATGGTATGAAACAAAGACTCTTGCGCGGATCCTAGCTTACTCCATCTCAAAGTTGCGGACATTGTCCACAAGCTCTAAGATCGAATCGCGATTGCATGGAAGGCAATTGACATTAAGATCCAAGTAATTTATAAGATAAGCTCGTAGCCGCCTGAATACGGCAATAATGGGGTGCGCCGCAACGCCGGTAATATGGCGTAGGCGGGTTTTTCCCTACGCATTCTCAGAGGAGTTGTTCATTCCTTTTTTTGGGGGACACTACGAACAATGAAAATCAGAACGACGCCCTGGGAGCGCCGGCATCTTGCCGGCAGACCCGTGCTCGGGCTCGGATGAGGCCGGCTGGAAGCCGGCGCTCCCAGGTATTTTCAACGGAGTTGTTCATGCCCCTTTGGGTGCCCCCCATGACAAATGAAAACAGAACCGCCTGCGGTAGCGGACGGGTGGCCGAGCCGGGTAGGCCGGGGCAGGTCTCACCCGGTCGCTACCGCAACCGGTACTGTTGCACTGGAGTTATTCTCAAAGGAGTCCTGATTCGCGATGATAAATGAAGCCATAACCTATTATCACTCCCTGTTGGAAAAGAATGGTTCCACCTCACTGCAAGCACAAGCCGACTGGCTGCAGGAGGCTATGTTGGCGGAAAAAGCTACCTTTGGCGGACGAATTCTTTGCCCGTTTTTGCGCCCACATTTCATTGCGGCTGATCAGTATGCCTATATTGGACGTGTGGTCGGCAGCTTAATGCGTTCTATCGGCAAACTTTATCAAGTGGCTTCGCACAGCCGGAAGGTTCGCAGCGAACTGGGCCTTACCTCCGGAGAGGAAGCGCTAATTAAGATCGATCCGGGCTATCGAGGTTTTTCTGTAACTTCCCGCATCGACTCGTTCCTGACCGGTGACTCCTTGCAGTTCGTCGAGCTCAATGCCGAAACGCCGGCGGGCATTGCCTATCAAGACGCGCTCGCGGCCATTTTTAAGCGACTGCCGTTGATGAAAAAATTTAGTCGACGGTACCGGGTTGTCCCCATCGAGATTCGTCCGCGCCTCCTCGAGCTGCTGCTGGCGGTCTACCGGGAATTTTGTCGCACGACCGGTCGAACCCGCCAGGCCCATCCGACGATCGCCATTGTGGACTGGAAGGGACTTCCGACACAAACGGAATTTGAGCTCTTTCAGGCCTATTTTGAAAAGCATGGCTATCGCACTGTCATAGCGGAGCCGGACGAATTGACCTATGAGAATGGAATACTGCGCGGCGGCGGCGAGACTATCGAACTGATCTATCGACGGGTTCTTACCAGCGAGTTTCTGGCTCGTTATGGCGTCAATCATCCCATCATACAGGCCTATAAGGAGCATGCCGTTTGCATCATCAACCCATTCCGCACGAAATTTGCACATAAGAAAATGATCTTTGGCCTGCTCTCTGATGAGCGGTATGAAAAACACTTTACGCGCTCTGAAAAAAAAATCATTGACCGGCATATTCCCTGGACTCGCCGTGTTTGTGCCGGATATTCCCGTTATCAGGGAAAACGCGTTGACCTCTGCCGGTTTATATTAGATCACCGTGAGCGCTTGGTGCTCAAACCGAATGACGAATATGGGGGAAAGGGAATCTTTATCGGCTGGGAAAGTGACGCCGCGGCCTGGGAAGAAGCTTTGAAAGTAGCTCTCGAAAATCCCTATGTTGTACAAAAGCGGGTTCAGGTTTCCTACGCCAATTTTCCCATATGGGCCGATGGCCGCCTGACCTATGAGCCCATGATGGTAGACATGGACCCCTACATTTTCCACGGCAAGATCGTTCATGGTTGTTTGACTCGCCTATCGGGCAGCGCCCTCTGCAACGTGTCTTCGGGAGGTGGGCAGACGCCGACGTTCGTCATTGAAAAAGCCTAACCCGGACGATCCCCATACCGGCAGTGGATGGTTCCCCGCATAAAATGTCGAAGCGAGACCAAGCCGCGTCGATACACAGTGCCGCGTTGTCCGTGGTCAAGTTGTCGCGCCAAGTTTGGCTTGTAGAACCCTTGTCTACTTCGCGTTAACTTTTGAACTAGGAGACCTCCGGCAAAGCCTCCGCCGCCAGACCGGTGAGCGTGGTGAAAAACAAGAAGACCATTAGGCCCCCCTAGAAATCAAGCTACAAAGGAACAGGGCATCTGGATTTCCAAGCGGAGTAAAAAGCGGAGAGCCTCCGATGTTTTATGCTCTCGGATAGTCCGGTCGCCAGCGCGGAGCGATGCTTCTTTTTTCAAGGGGTTATCGCGATAAAACTCGGATCGGGGGCGAGCGCGATCGTTGTGATCGTCTCCGCCGTGGCGGTGTCGAAGACCGTTAAAGTAGTCATCGAATACTGGGCTACATACAGATAAGCGCCATCACCGGTAATCGCCATACCGCGCGGGCTGTATATCGGCCAGCGGTCCGCCAGTGTGTGGGTGGCGGTGTCGATAACCCAGATCATGCCGGCGGTCATACCCGATATATAGGCGTATGCTCCATCTAAACTGAAGACCATTCTACCGCCATACACCAGCCCGGTGACCGGCATAGCCACCATGGTACGCGCCGTCGTATCCATCACCGCCCCTGAGTTCTCCGTCGTCCCATAGGCG
>JACOSC010000318.1 GCA_016179055.1 Acidobacteriota bacterium | reverse complement strand
GTGATCAGCAATTCTTCGGCCTTTGGATAGGCCGCACTCCCCATTCTCGCCCACCACTGTCGGATCGAGGCCACCGCAAATTCGGCGGTATCATGATCGATGCCCACGCTCACCCACCCCTCGTTTCTTCCGGGGTCATAGCGGCCATTCGGAAGCGCCTTGCCCAATTCCTTATCCTCGAAGTCGTGGCCGCGCACCCCGACGGGTCGGGGCTCGCCTTGGCGGTGCCACTCCCGGCCGCCATTCTTGAAGTCTCCCACCAGTTCCTTCTTCTTGCTGTCGACCGATATCGCCGGTTGACCCCGCGCTGGAAACTCCTGACACTGACGGTTGATGTAATGAAATTGCGCGTCCCCGACCACTGTCGGGGTGGGCGGCGCTTTCCAAGCTCTTCTTCAACCCTTGTAAGCTATAGTGCAACTCCTCTCGCCATAGCTTGCGCACCGTCGTCCCGACATGTCGGGACAGGGCCTCCTTGTATTTCCAGTTCGGCCACTATCTTCTTCAGGCTCTTGGAGGTCCACTGCAACGGGGCCATCGGATCCCCTCGGGTGGCCGGGTCGCCGATCGCTTCGATCGCCTTGACTAGTTCCGGATACTTCTCGGCGGTCGATTGGCGCCCACCGCCCGGGCGGCGCTGCCGTCCTCCCACCCTCCCACACCGCGCCCCACCGATACCTTCCGCCGGCGCCTGCTTGAGCTCGCGCAACCCCTGGATGATCGTCTGTGGACTCATCGCCACCGCTTCCGCCACGGCCTGAACCCCTCCGCGCCCAAAGGACACAGCCTCGTTGGCCACCCACAGCCGTCGGACTCGCTCATTCATATGGGGTCGCAACCGGCCATACTTCTCTCGGACCATCTTTTTCTTTTCTACTATTACCCGCCAATAGAGCCGCGGGTCTTTCCTAGCGCCTTGCCAATCCTTCTCGATCATCGGCTGGACCCACCTTTCGATAAGGTCTCCCAGCCTACTTTATCTCGAGGACTCCATTTTGTTCAGCTCTATTCCGCGTGTATTAACTTATTCTTGGATGGCTCCTTAGCTCGCATTATAGAAAGCAATCTAGGAACTTGCGAAGTCTTCTCAAGCATCGGAATATTACAAATACCTCCAAAAAAAGGCAAGATAAAATGCCTCTTGTTTTGTTTGAATGTGCTCGCAAAGTATATGGTGAGGAATATGATACCCAGACATCGCTCGGCTTCGGAGGATATCGCTTGAAGAGGTCATGCCCTCGTCTTTCATTCCTTCTCTCCCCAGACCGTGGGCGCTTTGAATCTGGCGGGAGGATCTGGACTTAGGGTCCGCTTACCCGGCACGGCCTGCCGCTCATAGAACTGCAATCGGGCAAGCAGTTCTTGCACTTTCTCCGGATGCTTGCCCGCCATGTTGGTTTCCTCATAGGGATCCTGAGCGATGTTGAACAACTCGATACGGCGGTCGATGATCACCTTGCCCTTAGTCTTGCGTGCGTCGGCGTCCCAGTCCAAGTACCGTTGGCCATCGATCACCAGTTTCCAATCGCCGCGGCGAATCGCCTGGCCATCCGCCTCATAGTTAAGCAGAATTTCCTCATGCGGGGAGGGTTTTCCTTCGGCGATCGTGGGCCAGATGTCTTTTCCATCGAGCGGCCGCGGCTGCTGGAGCGAGGCGCCAGCCAGTCTGAGTAGCGTCGGATACCAATCTACCACATGGAGCGGCTGGTTTACGAGGCCGGACTTGAGTTTTCCTGGCCAGACGACCCAAGCCGGTACCCGCATCCCGCCTTCGTACAGAGTGAGCTTACCGCCTCGCAGCCGCCCGTTGTCGGCGGCGCTCTGATTGGTGGAACCGCCATTATCGCTACTGAAAATAACCAGTGTATTATCGGTCATTTTTCGTTTATCCAGGGCGGCGAGAACCTGGCCGATAGCATTATCCATGCAGGTGACCATAGCAGCATAGGTCCGCCGGTTGGTATCCTGGATATGCTGGTAACGGTCTACGTACTCTCTGGGCGCTTGGAGCGGTAAATGCGGCGCGTTGAAGGCCACGTAAAGAAAAAGGGGCTGCGCCATGTGATGTCCTTCGAGGAGGCGCACCGCTTCTCGGGCGATTAGATCCGTGCTGTATCCTTCTTCGCGCAAAGCTCGACCATTGCGATGCCAATCGAGACCGCCCAGCACGTTCGCGTGGGTGTAATAGTCAACCATCCCAAGATAGAGCCCGTACTGATGGTCGAACCCTCGCCGCGTCGGCAGGTACGCCGGATCGAAATGGCCCAGGTGCCACTTGCCAGTAATGCCGGTTCGGTACCCGGCCGCCTTGAGCGCCTCGGGCAGCGTGCGCTCCTCCAGCGGCAGACCGTAGCGATCCCACGGTAGAATTACATAGGTTTGCAGCCCCATGCGCATGGGATACCGACCAGTCATCAAACAGGCCCGCGTCGGCGTACATAGCGGCATGGCATACATCTGCTCCAGGCGAACCCCTCGGGCGGCCATGCGGTCGATATTCGGGGTTTGGATCTCACTGCCATGGTAGCCGACATCCTTCCAACCCAAATCATCCGCCAGAAAAAAGACGATGTTCGGCGTTCGCTTCGCGGCGGGTTGAGTAGAATCCATGCACGAGATTAAAACCGCAATGATAAGCATCAAGGTCGACTGAATGAGTTTTTTGTACATGAGGTGACTCTCCCTAGGTCAATGGCTTTCAGAACACAAACCGCAATCCGATTTGAACCTGTCGATTGGGTATTTGTGTCGAGGTGATTCGGCCCGCCTGCGGCTGGTTAATCGTTATGTCGGGCCGGCCAAAGTGCGCCGAGTTGGTGAGGTTGAAGGACTCGCCCCGCAGCTCCAATCGTTTCGTTTCAGTGATCTGGAAGTTGCGCCCCAGGAGCAAATCCAGATTGACCAGCCCCGGCGCGCGTAGCACGGCACGACCGGAGTTACCAAACGTGTATCGGGCGGGTGGTGCAAAGGCGGAGGGATCAAACCAGCGGTCGATGCTTCGCGCTCCTCGGGGCAGATTGCCGTCCCGGACGCGGTCAGGGCGTATCGGCGTGGTGGTATCGGACAGGTTCGGATTCACGATGGGCGTCATAGGCGCCCCGCTCTGCGCCACGAAGATGCCGCCGAGTTGCCATCCGCCCAGCACGGCTCGGATCACGGCGGAATCGCCCGTCCACCCACCCCTTCGTCCGAACGGCAGGTCATAGATGAGGCTGCTCGTGAATCTGTGCCGCACGTCCATGGCCGAGGAGGCCTTTTCAGCCCTGATATTATTCGGATTCTGCGGTATGGTCGTTCCCGTTCCGAATGCGTCGCTCTCGAGATCTGTGGAGTTGTCGATCGAGTGGCTCCACGTGTAGGACGAAAGCAGGGAAAACCCGCGGTTGAAACGCCGTTCCAACTTGGCCTGCATCGAATGGTATGTGGCATGCACAAAACTGGCCTGTAATCCGATGATCCCGAGGGTAGGAAAGGGACGCCTGGAATTGATCGGACCCGGACCCGGTTCTGGTGCATTAATGTCATTGAATCCGCGGAGTCGGGAAGAGCTGGACCCCACGTAGGCCAGCGACAGGACGGTGTCCCCAACCGATTCTCGTTCGAGACAAACATTCCACTGGTAAATTTGAGGCGTCTGGAAGTTCGGCGCCAGAGCAGTGACGGCGGGATTCCTCGCGTTTCGGGGATCGAGAATACCGGGCGGGAATCCCTCCGCCAGCACAAGATAGGAAAGGGGCGCTGTGCGTGGCGAGGGCACTGTGATATTGACAAAGTACGGCAGATTGGCCGCTTGGGATCGAGCAACATTGTACCAGCCAAAGCCACCATAAAAAATGCCAAGCGCTCCCCGCACGACCGTCTTGGGATCGACCGAATAGGCAAACCCGATACGTGGCGCAAAGTTGCGCTTGTCCAAATTGGCAAACGCGCGAGAGCGAATCGAGCCGTCTCGCGCCGGCGCCAACTGTCCATACGTCGGGCTGCGGGGATCAAGATCGAAATTAGACATGCGGTTGTGGCGTTCCCACATGGGCGTTTGCAGCTCGTGACGCAGCCCCAGATTCAGGGTGAGCCGGCGAGAAAGTCTCCAGGTGTCATGGATGAAAAAGCCGTAGTAGTCATCGCGTAAATCCAGCGGAAGCGTCGTCGTCAGCGTGGCCGAGCTGGTTTGGCCCAGCAGCAGGTCGGCCACGGCGGACGCCGTGAACTGCCCGTTGAAGGTGAACGAGCCGCGGGCCAGTTGGCCCGACCGCCCCGAGTTGGTTCGAAGGCGTAGATCGCCCCCCAACTTCAACGTATGCTTTCCACGAATCCAGGAAAGACCGTCACTCAGTTGAAGCCAGTGCGACCATCTGGGATTCGGAGTAAACGTAGCATCGCCAAGGCTGGAAAACCCGGTCACCAATATCATCGGTAGACCGGTCAGCCCCGGAAATTGCGGTACCCCTCTTATTCCATATTCCTCGTACAACGGCTTAGTTGCCGGACTTTGCTGATCGCTGTCGATCCTCGTATAAGCGGCGCGCGCTTCGTTGACCAGCGTGGAAGAAAAGATGTGCGTCTCACTCAATCCAACGGCGTAGGCTTTTGATGGTCTGAGCGCGGGGAACTGGAAGAGTCCCGCTCCGCCATTTCCCGGCGGACCAAACACGCTGCCTTGTGAAAACGCAAGGGAAGAGCGGCCGTACCGCACAAACAGGCTGTCCTTGGTACCGATCCGATGATCAACACGCAGATCGTACTGTCCGCGATCGTCCTTGTTGCTGACGTTGGACACATAATTGTTCACCGCGCCGGGCAAATTGGGAGCCGGATAGAGTGCTACTAGACGGCGTCCGACCGCGTCCATACGGCTTTCTGGGATAACGCTGTTGGGAAACGGCTGCCTATTCAGCGGGTCGTAGATCGCCACACGGCCAAAATGGCCCCGCACCATATCTGGCGTTGGCACCGTGGTGATGACTGTATCCGGCCGGCGGATGCGCGTTCCTTGGTAGCTCGCAAAGAAAAAGGTGTGGTGGCGCAGGACAGGACCTCCTATGGTCCCGCCTAATTGATTGTACCGTAGCGGAGGCCGCTTGAGACCCGTGCGGTTGGAAAAAAAGTTATTGGCGTCGAGCTTATCGTTACGCAAGAACTCAAATGCCGCGCCGTGGAACTCGTTCGTACCGGACTTGATCGAAACGTTAATGACACCCCCGGCGGCGTGGCCGAACTCGGCACTGTAATTGGCCGTTTCCACTTTAAACTCCTGGATCGCGTCGATCGAGGGACGAAAGGCTTGCGTCGAATCATTGCTCGATCCGAGAATATAGTTGTTGTTCTCCACGCCGTCAATCAGGAAGCTGGTTTGATATGCCCGACTCCCATTCAGGCTGAGGCCGTCTGTCGCACCCGGAGTCGGGTTCGGTACGGCGCCGGGCGCCAGCAATGCGAGCTGAGAATAGTTGCGTCCGTTCAGCGGCAGCGTCACGACGGTTTTGTTCTCCACCACCTGACCGACTGAGGACGTTTCGCGCTCGAGCCGCGGCGTGTTCGCCTCGACCGTGACCTCTTGATCGGGCGTGCCGATCTCCAACACAAAGTCGATCCGCGCCACCTGCTGCACGTCCAGCTTGAGGCCGGAGCGCACCACCGGCTTAAAGCCTGGCATGTCCGTCGTCAGTTGGTAATTTCCCGGCTGCAGAAAGGGAAAGGTATAAAGGCCCTCGTGGTTGGTCCGTGTCGTCACCTTAACGCCTTTCCCCACGCTCGTGGCGGTGAGAGTCACTCCGGGGATGACCCCACCCTGCGGGTCCGTGATCCGTCCAGTGATTGTGCCTTCCTGAGCTAGAACAAGGCCGGGAATCCAAAACGCGTAAAGCAGAAATATACCACGCAACAATGGCAGACGACCCTTTTGAACGATCATATTTTCCTCCCGTGCTAAACGGTCTTAAGGTTCCATGCCAGAATAATGTCCGGCGCGACCCCGTATCCTAAACTGGAGCATGGGCCCGAGTCTGGGCGGCCCTCTACAAAAGGCGAAAATTCTCGCAAAATTCCATCACAAAAATCGAATTTTTTTTCAGAGCAGCGCCCCGACCCTTCCAGATGATCCGATTGAACCATTGACTTGCACTGGGCCGATCACTACAATCCCTCTAGCTTGAGGCGATTACATCGCAACCAATCCGGGCGTGTGGGGTAGAGTATGAAGGTCTCGCCAAAAGACGTAACCCAGATGTTGGCTGATAGCTGTCGGGGCCATCCGGAAGCGCTGGCCAACCTCCTGCCCTTGGTTTACAATGAGCTGCGCCGGCTGGCCCGCCGGTACCTGCGGGACGAGCGGTCCGGTCACACGCTGCAAGCGACCGCGCTGGTACACGAAGTGTACCTGCGGCTGATCGGCCAAACCGACCTACACTGGCAAAACCGGGCGCACTTTTTTGGCCTGGCCGCCCAGGCGATGCGACGAATTCTGATCGAGCACGCCCGTCATCAGCGGGCCGCCAAGCGCGGCGGCCCCCACCGTTCGTTGTTCCTGAATGACGCCGTCGATGGGTCGGGTAAACGGGAGGTCGATCTGTTAGTGCTCGATGAGGCCCTGAACCGCCTGGCAACCTTCGACTCCCAAAAAGGGCGGATCGTAGAGTTACGCTTCTTCGGCGGGCTGACGATCCAAGAGACCGCGCACGTTCTGGGCGTGTCAACGCCGACGGTCGAACGCGGGTGGCAGATGGCTAAGCTATGGTTGCACCGCGAACTGCAAAAAGGAGCGCTCCATGACGACTGAGCGTTGGCAACGCATTGAAGCCGTGGCGCAAGCGGCGCTCGAGCGTGCGGCCACCCAGCGGGCGGCGTTCCTGGATGCCGCCTGCGCCGGTGACGCCTCGCTGCGCGAGGAAGTGGAATCCCTGTTGGCGCAGCAGGAGCCCGCGGCCCGCTTTATGGAGACGCCGGCGGTCGAGACGGGCGCGCTGTGGCGGCCTGAGGATCCGACCGACACCCTTATCGGACGGCGTCTCGGCCCCTATGAGCTCCGACAAGAGATCGGCCACGGCGGGATGGGCGCCGTTTACTTGGCTGAGCGCGCCGACGATGCGTACCAGAAGCAGGTCGCCATCAAGTTAGTCAAGCGCGGCATGGACACGAATGCGATCCTGCTCCGCTTCCGTAACGAGCGCCAGATTCTCGCGACGCTCGACCATCCAAATATCGCCAAACTACTGGACGGCGGCACGACCGAAGGGGGCCTCTCCTACTTCGTGATGGATTATGTCGAAGGCCTGCCCATTGACGCGTACTGCGGCACGCACAAGCTCTCGGTCAAGGATCGGCTGAAGCTGTTCCGCACCATCTGCGCCGCCGTGCAGTATGCCTACGAGCACCACATCGTCCATCGCGACCTGAAGCCCGGCAACATCCTGGTGACGGCCGAAGGCGCGCCCAAGCTGCTGGATTTCGGCATTGCCAAGCTGCTGGCCCCGGAAGAAAGTGGGACAGGCATCTTGCCTGTCCAACACAGGCTGGAAGCCTGTGCCACGGCGACGGGGCTGCGTCCGATGACGCCTGAGTATGCCAGCCCCGAGCAGGTACGCGGGGAGGCGATCACTCCCGCCAGTGACGTCTACGCCCTGGGCGTGCTGCTGTACGAATTGCTGACCGGCCATCATCCGTACCGGATGGAGACCCGCACCCCCAAAGAATTTGAGCGGATCATTTGCGAAGAAATGCCGGACAAGCCGAGTACGGCCATTGGTCGTATCGGAGAATCACTCGACGCCGTGGACGATAAACCGGTCCGAATCACGCCGGAATCCGTGAGTTTGATGCGGGACGGTCGGCCCGACGGGCTCCGCCGTCAACTCAGCGGCGATCTGGACAATATCGTTCTGATGGCGTTGCGCAAGGAGCCCGTGCACCGGTATCCCTCCGTCAAGGCGTTCTCGGACTGATATCCTCCGCCACCTGGAAGGCTTGCCGGTCATCGCCCGTAAGAGCACGCTCGGTTACCGCACATCACAGTTCATTCGCCGGAATAGGGCTTATGTCCTCACATCGGTGGCCAGCGTACTGGTTCTCCTTATAATGATCGCGGCCGCCCGGTTCCTACCCGGCTCCCACCCAACGACCCAAGCCGGCCTCATCCGATCCGTGGCGGTGCTGCCGTTGGAGAACCTTTCCCACGACCCGGAGCAGGAGTACTTCGCCGACGGCATGACCGAAGCGCTGATTACTGACCTGGCGCAAATCGGGGCGCTGCAGGTAACCTCGCGGACTTCGGTGATGTCGTATAAGGGCACCCGCCGGCCGTTGCCGGAGATTGCGCGGGCGCTGAAGGTAGAGGCGGTCATTGAGGGCTCGGTGCAGCGCGCCGGCAGCCGCGTGCGCATCGCGGTGCAGTTGATCCAGGCGGCGACGGACCGGCATCTGTGGGCCAAGAGCTACGAAGGGGATCTCAGTGACGTGCTGACGCTGCAGAGCACCGTCGCCCAGGCGATTGCTCAAGAGATCAAGGTTCAATTAACGCCGCAGGAGCGGACGCGCCTGGCCGGTGTCCGGCCGGTGAGCCAAGCCGCCTACGATGCCTATCTCAAGGGTCGGTACTTCTGGAACGTAGTAACCACTGAAGAAGCGACGAGGAAAAGCATCGACTACTACGAGCAGGCGATCGCCAAAGATCCGGACTATGCGTTGGCCTACGCCGGATTAGCCTACTCCTACCTCCGGCTCAACACTTATCGCATAAAGCCTCCGGGAGAGTTCTTGCCCAAAGCGCAGATGGCCGCCATGAAAGCCGTGGCGCTTGACGACACGCTGGCGGAAGCCCACACCGCACTGGGACAGGTCAAAGTGGCTTATGAGTGGGACTGGTCGGGTGCAGAGCGGGAATTCCAGCGGGCCATTGCCCTCAATCCGCGCTATGGGCAGGGGCACGCTTGGTACGGGCATTTTCTAATGGCGATGGGAAGGCCTGCGACCGCCGTAAAGGAACTAAAACGGGCCCAAGAGTCCGATCCGTTATCGCTGGCGGTCAACCTGGGTCTGGCTGGGACTTTGTCCTCGGCGGGCCAGTACGAACAGGCGATCGAACAGGCGCGCCAAGTGCTCGAGATGGATCCGAGCCAATGGATTGTGCATCGAGGGCTGGGCCGGATCTATGAGCGAAAGGGAATGTATGAGGAGGCTCTCCTCGAGTTTCAAAAGGCGGTAGACCTATCCGGCGCACCTTGGGCCCAAGCGGACATTGCCTATACCTATGCGGTGTCGGGACAGCGAGGGAAAGCCGAGCGGCGGCTGAGGGAGTTGCTCGAACGGTCCAAGCACCGTTATGTCGCGCCTTACCACATCGGAGAGGTCCATGCCGGCCTTGGTGAAAAGGATCAAGCGTTCCAGTGGCTAAACAAGGCTTTCGAGGAACACAGCGATGAACTGAGATTTCTCAACGCAAATCCCCGGCTCACTAGCCTCCATCCAGACCCGCGCTTTGCCGTTCTGCTGCGGCGCGTGGGGCTGCCGCCGTAGACTCGTCGAGTGCTCGTCGAAAATTAAGCGCACACCCTTTCTCGAGAATCACCGTGAAATATTGAGACGATACGTTCATGGTGCCCGCAACTTTCCAGAATTGACTCCTCGAGTTGCGGATTGGTTCGCCTAATTTTTGTAAACTTAGACAAAAAGTTTGGCGCTTTCAACAAAGAAGGCGACGCCCTTCGCCGCGCGTCCACACGCATCTTGGGCCATGCCGTCAAGGAAGCCTGCTCCGCGATCATGAGGAAGGGTTCGGTACGACGGGGGACAGATGATTGAGTAGCACAAAACTTTCCACCAACTCCGCTTCATCGTACCCGCGCTCCCGCGGCTTCACCGACACGTGTCGCGGCACGCTCTCGGGCCCGCCCAACGAGCGGAACGTCTCTACCTGCAGCGACACTCCCGCCAGTCCGGTGAGCTTCTCCTTGGCCGGCTCGGGATCGTATTGGAAGAGTTAACGGTAACATCGCCGGGGAGCTATGCGGCGACGCTTTTCCATTTGGTTCATGGTTTCATTTGCGCTCATTTTCGTTTCGTCCCTATGCTCATTTACGCTCTTGATCTGAAGCCACGGAATGGTCGGGATCGAGGCGGTAGGTTATTTGAAGCTTAGCACGGCGCATGGCTTGGAAGCCGTTCTTCGAAACCCTTGGCCATCATCCACAACGCTAGAGCTATGTGGCTCAGAGCCATTGGCACGCCCATCAGCGTCACGCTGCCATAACTCAGGAATAACGGTAACGTGATCCCTGTGAAGTGAAGCGTGACCGTTATCAGTCCAAAGGCAGCCAGTGCACGCGGCACCTGGGCGAAGCGGTACAGCAAGCTGTAGAACACTAAAATCCAAGCATCAATAACAAGCAGCTCCGAGTAATGCGCCCACCTCCTTGTCGAGCCGACGACCGCCGCAAGCGTTTGGAAAAGCTCATCCGGGCCGCCTGCCTGGGCGTACTGCTGGCTTAGAGACAGCATCGAAAGCATGTGGACATTATCGACTGCTTGAGCGAAAACATGATCACGCCCACGGCCACGAGCAAGAGTGCCATCGCCTCGCTATATCGACGAAAGACCGGCCATGCCGCGATGGCGATGCCGATCGTTAGCGCGCAATTCGCAAACAAGAGAAACACAGCCAACTTGATCTGAAAAGAGCTCCCCGCCGCATTTGCAAGGAAGTACCGTGGTCCCCTTGTTAGCGGAAACAACAACACGAAGGGCACAATAAGTCCCGCTAACTGCACGAACAACAGCATGCCGATAAGTCGGCCAACTCTCCTTGCAGACTTCATAATTCGCTCCTTCGAAAGGGATTAAAGGGAATATCTAGTACCGCGCGGAACTAAACCACCACCGGCTGAAAGCCGCGAGGTATTTTTTTATCCGTAGCCCGGACAAAGGGCAGAAAGCCTGGGCGGTGCTTCCTCCCTCGCCTCGAAGGCGAGGGTTTTCGCAGACGCCGAGGCTAATAAACTCGGAGCTCGTGAAACGAGCGACATAAGGCCGTCGGTACAGAGCCGCTCGCGGTAGAGGGCGGAATTCAAGTTGAGTCTATGACCCGGACGCAGCCACCACCCCACGCGGGCTCCCCGTGCGGGGATCCCAGTCCGCTCCCGGTTCTGTACCTATGTCGCCCGCTCTGCGGACTTGGCTCTTTCAATAACGCCGACTCCCAGCTCCGAGTTGTCGGGGTTGGGCTAATTTCATTAGATAGAGACGGAACGTTGATGTTTCTTCAGACATTGCGCGGTCACATTCTGCCTCTGCCGATCTATGTAGATTGTTGATCCACCCCCGACCGGTCCCCCGTTTAGACGCGACCCGGTTCTGACATAAGCCCACCCGTTAACACAGTTGGTTCTGACATGAGTTTTACTGCCCCATCTGCCGAAACGGCTGCCACTCCTCCTTTGGCATGATGAGAGCTATTGACTCATTTAGGCTTCGATCTCAAAACGTAGGTCCTAAATACATACACCCATGGCACGAAGATGCTCACCACGGGGGCCCAAAAGAAAATGTGGGCCATTTCTTCGACGGGTGAGCCCACAAGTGCGCCAGCACGCCACAAGGGATATGCGACCACGATAACCCAGAGCGACTTATAAAAGATCATAAAGATCACGATCGGCAACCACTTTAGCGGGTATATCAGCCCAAAGACAGACAATGTCGAGTATGCCGCCCAGACACAGAATGCCACGGCCCTGACGTGGTCCCACGGCCCCTGGTGGGTGATGATCGATGTCCACGAATCTAAACCCACAAAAGCGAACATAAGGAAATAGAGCACTCTCAGGAGGTAAATGTTTATCGGGCGAACGCCCTCGTAATGCACGTAGTCGGGTGTGAAGATAGTTTTAATGTTCATGCGCGTGAGTTTACGTGCGAAATGGGGAAGATGTTCAAAATTTTGGCCATATGTTATTTATGAGACTGTTTCTAGAACCTATTGCATAAAATGCTTTTTCGGCGGTTGGCTTCCGACCCTGCTGCGCTGACCTGCTCCTTCCATCGTTGAACGTTCACGCCCATCACGAGGAGCCACAGGCACAGCGATAGTTCCGCCACGCCGCAGGAGTTCGGTTCAGTTTATGCTGCGGCGGCCAATGGTTGGTCCTTCGCACCCTTAATCAAAAGCCACAAAATAATCGCCAATTCGCCGAACTTAGGCGCCAACGTAACCTGGGAGACAGCGTGGACGTAAGTCGGCCAAAGCAACGAGGTAAAGCTATCGGCCAGATAGGCAAAGCAGTTGATCATCAGCAACACGCCCAGGATCCGCGGCAGGAACCCCGACTTGTATACCAGGAGCCCGAACGGAAACAGCCAAAGCCCCCAAAAGATCTGGGCGGCAACGAATCCCTGGCTATGCATCCTGAGGAACAACAAGGCCAGAGCTTCCCTCTGGGGTTGGTCGAAGACGGACAGGAAATCCGCGCCGCGCACCAGCATCAGCGCCGCGATCGAGTTGAGCACATTCATAAACGAGATCGGCACAGAGACCGCGAACAACGTCACCATCAGCGAAGCCTGTCCCTTGTTAACACCCTTGAGCAACCGGTACAGCGCCAGCGGCACAAACAGGAAAAACGCCGCGTTGATTAGCTCGCCCGCGATACCGATGCGAAATAGCGACTCCGAAGCCAGAATGTTATGCGCCGTCGCCGTTGCGTTTCCCGGCACGATCAGCTTGCCGGGAATATAGAGGAGCACGAAGGGAGCCGGTAATCCGGCTAGTACATACAGTAATCCTGCGACTCTTGCTGTCTTTTTGGTTGAATTCATGTCCTCTCTCCTTATTTCGCTATTGACGATTTGCTTTGGGCGTTGTCGAGGTGGCTTCATGGCTCCTTGCTCTCGCTGGTGGATGGGCCGAAGCCGAAGCGTTCGCGCATGCGCTGCCGGAATCGTTCCCGCTCCTCAGGGGTCATGTGCTCACAGCGCTCTTCCATGCGACGGCGGACATTGGAGCGAGCGGAACCGTGCCATCCAAGTCCGCCGAAGAGGATGCGGCACAGCGCCAGGATCCCAAGCGCTTGCCAGAAGGTGATCTGGCGCCAGCCGAAGAGCGGCGGCAGCAGCCCATTCCACAGATGCAGCACTATTTCGCCGCCGATGGCGACAAATACCAGAACCCCCAGGATCGCCAGCGGAGCAATGACAATCAATCTCTTCAATTTTCTACTCATGTTCAGTCCCTCACGCTTTCGTAAATTCGTCATAAATGCTTTGCAATCGCTCGCGTAAATGCAGCACCGCATAGCGTTTGCGCGAGAGCAGCGTATTCACGCTCACGCCGCTTTCTGCCGACAACTCTTTGAAGCTGCGCCCCTCCAGTTCGTGAGCGACGAATACTTCACGCTGCTCGTCTGGCAGTTCGTCGAGCGCAAGTTCCAGCTCATCAAGAAGCACGTTGCGGACGTAGAGCGCTTCCGGCCCGGCATCGGGCGATGGCAACAGATCTTCGATCTGTAGCACCTCGCCGTCTTCGTCCTGGACCGCTGCGTCGCTGAAGCTCTCCGGCTTCTTCTTTCGGTGATGCGATTGCGCGCCACGCGGAACAGCCAGCCGGTGACGTGCTCGATCGGCATCAGCAGGCGGTTCGCTTCCACCAGCTCGTAGAAGACGTCCTACAGAATGTCCTCAGCGTCGCGCGGGTCGGGCACGCGCCGGCGGATGAAATTGCGCAGCCGGGATCGTTCTTCCGCGATGATTTCGGAGATTTGACGGTCTCGCTCGGTCATCGAGGTGATGCTCGACGGCTCATCCATCCACTCCTGTAGACGAACGGTGGCCGCAAATATTGTAGAGATTTGAATCGGCGAAACGAGGGTGGGCGCCTCTGGGAGGGGACAGGTGAGTTGGGCGGCGCGACCAGATTTCCATTCAACACCTCTTCGGCTAGGTGCTAGGAGCTAGCGTTCAGGTGCGGCTCAACTGCTTGCTCGAACGGGCTCAGCTACCGATGGCCGTAATCCCTTAAACAGAAGCCAAAAACTCAGCGCTAATTCGAAGATAGCCATGGGCGAGTCGAACCACCACAAGTTCACTACTTTGGAGAAGTCGGGGAAGATGTAAAAAACGAAAGTGCAGGCGGCGCACCATGCACTGGACATCACACCAAAGGCAGCCAGTGCCTTGGGGATGTAGTTCGACTTGAGCCACAAGTAGCTGCCAACTGTGGCTCCCAATGCCCAAAACAGCAAACCAACGTAGTACGCGTCGTAACCGCTGAGGTACAGCCGCGCCAAGGCCGGCAATTGGTCTTGTCCAAACGCACGCGAGTAATCAGCGTCACTCAAGAGTCGCAGGGCGGTAAAGAGATTGAGCGTCGCCAGGAGCCACGTGAGGCCATGGACCAGCCTGCCGAATGCCGCGAGCAAGGCAAGGTTCTGGTTGACCGGCTTGAGGATCACGTAAAGCGCTGTCAGCAGTACAACAACGCCAACGCAGTAAACCATGTCGCCCGCGATGCCGATACGGAATAGTGTTTCGTGCGCCAGGATATTCCGAGCGGTTTCCGCCGGATTGCCGCGGACCAGGAGGCGGGCGAAGATGCCGAAATTGACCGCGACCACGGCGGCGAACGAGATCGGAAAAGCAAGTCCTGCGATCCTTGCAGCCGTGCGTTGTGACTGGTCGATAGTGCTGATTGTCATTTCATTTCCTCCCAATCTGGGTTCTCGGAATGTGATGAAGTACCGGGGTTCTTCGTTCATGGCACGGGCGTTCTGGCGCCGCCTAACGACTTGGAGTTCAGCGGCGAGCGTAGCGAGTCCGCTGCAACGACGGGTTAGGCGGCACCGGCCTGTGCTCAACCGCTTGCTTTATCTGGCTCAGCCACCCCCGACGGCCGTAATCCCTTAAACAGAAGCCAAAAGCCCATTGTTATCTCGAAAACACCCAAAGGCATCATATAGGCCAGTGAAAGGATCTTCGCTAGGCTCGGGAAAATGATGATAGCGAAAGAGCCTGCCGCCAGCAGCAACGACCCACACACTCCCAAGACAGCCAACGCTTTCGCGATATAGTTCGACTTGAACCACAGATAACCGAACACTGTAGATCCCAATCCAAGAAACACGAAGGCAACGTTCAACCCGGCGCCATACGAGCCAATCGATAGCCTCGCCAATGCCTGCAAGTGGTCTGTTCCAACTGCCTGCAAGTAACCAGCGCCGCTCAGGAGCCGCAGAACGTCAAGATAATTGAGCGTCGTAACGGCATATACCGCGGTCTGCATCAACCTTAAGAATGCCGCGAACACGGCAAGGTTCTTATTTACTCGCTTGAGAATGACGTACAGAGCTGCGATGAGTGCTACATCGCTCACCACGATGATGAGAGAGCTGGCGATGCCGAGACGAAAGAGTAGCTCGTGCGCCATGATATTCCGAGCAGTCTCCGCAGCATTATCGAAAACAATGAGCTGGCCGCCGACATACGACTCGGCAAAGACTGCGATTACCATTGCAAACAGGTAAGCAAATCCCACGACTCTGGCCGCCTTGCGTTGTGACTCTTCGATGGTGCTGATCGTCATTTCAGGTCCTCCCAATGTAGGTTCTCAGAATGTGCTGAAGTACCGGGCGGTCTTCGTCTTCGTTGCATTGACATGGGGAATAGGCCGACCAAACCCCATCTCACCGCACGCACAATGTGTGTTGCACTCCCGATATCGCCACGGTGTTCTTTGCCGCCTAACTTGTAGTTAGACAGTCCAAAGGAATCGACCAAACGCAGAGCTTCGCGCTGTCTAGCTCTCGTCATCGCCATCCCTCCGGGCTCTCATTATCCTCCTCATCCGGCTCGACTTGCAGCTCGGTCGGGCCGCCGGACGGCAGAAGTTTAGGCGGGGAAAGGAGCTGCCTAGAATCCGCCCGGGCCCCGGTGGCGCGCCCAAACAGCACATCGGCTGGCTCTCGACGCCGCGCCCCCCGGCGCGGTTGAGGACATGGGTGTAGACCACGGTGGTCTTCACGTCCTTGTGACCCAGAAGGTCCTGGATCGTACGGATATCGTGCCCCTCGGCGAGCAGGTGGGTCGCGAATGAATGCCTATTGCTGGGCACGCGCTCAGATTTCATTTCATGCTGCCCGCCCGTCGCAGTCCGTCGAACACACGCAGCACTTCGTCCGGCCGTGCGCGCACACGCCAGTCCTCCGTCAAATTGACCCAGCGGATCGTCCCCGCCGGATCGATGAGAAACTCCGCAGGACGCGCGATGTCGCTCTCCCCCGGCCCGGCCTTCGCATGCAGGGTGTCGTAACGCCGAATCACCTCGCGCTTCTCATCGGAAAGAAACGCGTAAGTGTAGCCCTGCTTCTGCGCGTGCCGCCGCGTCACCTCCGGTGCGTCCACGCTCACGCCAACCACACGCACCCCGCGCGCTTCAAATTCCTTCAACCGCTCTTCAAAACCCCGCAACTCGGAGTTGCAGAACGGTCACCAGTAGCCGCGGTAGAAAATCAACAGCACCCACCGGTCCCCCGATCCTCCGGCCGCCGCTCCACGAAGGCTCGCAAGCGCCACCGCAGTTCCGTTTGCGTCGGGCAGTGTAAACTCCGGCGCTCTCTGTCCCACTCGAGGCGCCCCGCGGAAGCCGGAAGGTGCCGGGTGAGCGAGAAATTGATGAACAGAAAGAGTCCGAGCACCACGACGCTCAGAGCTGTCAGAACGGGCCCGGAGACTTTGCCTCGGTATTCCGTAGCTCTTCTGTAAGCCCGCACCCAACCTATCCCCAGCAGAATCAGCGCTACGGCAAAGAGGAGCAAGTTCAGCCAGGGAAAATCCCGCGTGCCGGGAAAACGCACAAAATAGAAATAGCTGGCAAATGCCACGATCGAGAGCAAGAAACCTGCGTACAGAAGAAGATTTTGCCTACGGTTCATTTCCAGCCCCTCCTCGGCAATCCTCACGCATCATTTACCTCCTTAGCGAGCGATTGAATCAAGGCCGCAGGGCGCGCTACGATCGCCATTTCCTTGCTGCGCTGGACTGCTCCTTCCATCGTTGAACGTTCACGCCGATCACGAGGAGCCACAGGGTCGGCGAAACCCTGCTAAGCGCGGATAACCGCCGGTCTGGCGGATTGCTGATCACTAGGGGCTTGGGTCTTTACCGCAAACAACATCAGCCAGAAGCCGGTTGTGACTTCGGCGATGGCCATCGGCGCCCAACCATACTGGAGCGTCCCTGCGTGTTCGGGAAAGTTCAGACTGCCAAAACAGATGATCGTCACGATCACCGAGGCAAACACACCGAATGCTGACAGGATCCTGGGGATATATCTCGATTTGAAAAACAGGTAGAAGACGAGGATCGAGCCGAGACTGAACAAGATGGCGCTGATGTTGTACGCGGCGAAACTCGCATTGCGCGTCAGATCCACTAAGGCCTGTGTCTGGTCGGCTGCCAGGGCCCCAGGCGATTACGAGGAAGTGTAAAGACGCAGCCTTAGAAAGCCGAAGATCATCCCCACGCCGCCGATGAACGATTCCCCCAGCCTGCAATACATCGCGATCTGCGCCAGAAGCTTATCGACGGGCTTGAGCGTTACATAGAGAGCGAAGGCAAGCAGGACTGCACTCAAAGTCTCAATCAGCTCACTGGAGAGCGCGACCCGATATAAGTGTTCCGACGCTACGACTCTCTTCGCTGTTTCTGCGAACGTCCCCGACCCAACGATATGGGAGATCGTGAGTGCACCGGCCAGACCGGTGATGATCAGCCATAGAAACAGAAAGCCCGCAACTCTCGCGTAAATGCGTTGCGTTCTTTCCGCCGAACTGTCTTCCATTCCAATCTGTGTCATTGCATCGCTCCGGGCGGCGGCTCGCCGCATTGTAGTATCCACACACGACCGGCCTGACGGTTAGAAAGTTATACGCATGCTCGCCTGCTCCTTCCATCGTTGAGCGTTCACGCCGACCACGAGGAGTCACGAAGTCTAAGGCAGCAACGAGTGAACATCGCCGCTGCTTGGCAGCGACTTTTTCTTGTACGCATTTGTGAAGCGAACTCGGAATAGCCAGAAAATCATCAATATCAGTGGCAGGATAGCCAGCGGAAAAAGTACGTTTGTTTTGCGTAAGAAAGGGGGGAATACTTGTTGCTGTCCCAGAAAGAATGACCCTGTCGCGATGAAAAACGAAAAGCACATGCGCCAGAGATGTCGCACCACGCGCTTTGGGCCGAAAACACCGCCGCGCGCGCATGCGAATATCCCCTGCGGCAGCAAGCACGGCCACGGAACCCAAGAAAAAGAACATTCCCGCGGGAACTCCCCCTATTGACCCCTTCTGGCTTCTTGCCGCTTCTAGCCCATAGGCCAAGATGCGAGCACCAACCGCCAACGCGACCGCAAGCGCACCCCAATCGAAAACGCTCGTTTCCCCATCTTTGCGCCTGGCAGTCAGCCAGGCCGTTACCACCAGATAGAATGCAAGGATCCCGCCGAAAAAATTGTTCAATTGGTGTTTCATCAACGCCAGGTACATCGCGCTCGAGGACATGGCCATCATCGCGATCACAAATATGCTTCCAGCCACTTTATGCCGGGGGGAACCTTTACGGAAAGTCATTGCCGCGGCGCCAGACAGTATCCCCGTGATTCCAGCGCAAATATGAACGATGACAACGAGTGAATATGTCATCCGACTGCTCCTCTTCGATTACTCAATGAGCGGCCTTCCTCCGCCAATCTTGCGAGAGCCGCGGGCCACCGGACTACGTCTCCAACCGGTTGTTCAATACAGCTGTCCCCATAATCGAGCGCTCGTGCATCGCGCCCCCTTCTCTTTCGTGTTGTCGTTGCTACGCCCCGGCGACATCAACGCCATCCGCTTTGGCTTGAAGGGGGCGATGTCGTTCATCGAACCCCCTGACCAGCAGCCACACCGCCAGAGCCACGTAGGCCGGAGCCAACGGCATGGCCAAACGCATTTCGGGGGGATACCCCAAAAGGCCCCGCAATGCGACCCCTGTGATCTGAAGCATGCTCCCGACCAGACCAAACGCAGCCAGTGCGCGCGGAACGAGCCTGGAGCGGTACAACAGACTGCAGAGCTGGAAGATCCAACTGACCGCGACGAGCAGCGCCGTATAGTGTGACCACTTCCGCGCCGCGCCCACCACCACCGCCAACGCCTGGAACAGCTCGGCCTTGGCCACGCCCGCCCTTGCATACTCCTGGCTCAAAGACAGCATCGACAGGATGTGGGCGTTGTCCACGGCCTGCAACGAAAAGCTGGCCACCGCCAGTGCCAGGAGCCATAACGCCATCGCGGAGCTGTACGGACGAAACACCGACCATGCCGCACTAGCGATCCCGATCGGTATCGCGCTGCCCACGAAAAACAGCAGCACCGCCGCGCGTACCTGATTAGGGACGCCCGCCGCACTGGCCAGGAACCCCGGCGGTGTCACCAGTGGATGCAGCAAGATGAACGGCACGGTAAGTCCCGCCGCCAAATGTAGGAGCAACAGCACGCCGACGATTCGGCCAATGCTTTTTGCCGATCGCGGCGACGCTTCTGTAATCCGTTCCATCATTACGCCTGTGCTCATAATTGTTACCTCCTTAATGCGAGCGAGTGAATCAAAAGGTGCCTGGCGCGCTACGATTGCGATTCCGCCGCTGCGCTGGCCTGCGCCTTCCATCGTTGTTCGTTCACTCCAACTACGAGGAGCCACAGCGTCAGCGCTCCTTCGCAGATGATGCCCGAGACCATAGTGTAGGGGAACAGGGACCTTCCCAGCGGTGGTGACAGAAAGGTCAGCCAACCCAAACCGGCAATCACCATCCCCGCACCCAGGATTCGAGGCAGGAAGGTCGGCCTGAAAATGAGGTAGCCAATCAGGAGGCAATAGAATCCGAAAAATACTAGAGTGTGGATAGGAGAGGAGGCGAGACGAAGTAGGCTGAGAACCCCAATGGCGCATCCCACAAGGCTGAACAACGCGGTGATCAAAGAGAGGCTCCTGTTCACCGGCTTGAAGATGTTATAGAGGAGCAGCGTCGCAATGACATAACACGCGTCCGCGATGAGGTTGGCGGCATAGAAAAGTCCCTCAATCCTGCGGCCAAAGACGGCGGCGAATACTCCCGTCAGTATGGTGACCAAATAAAAGACAGCAGCAAGTTTGGCCTTGAACCGCGGCGACGCTTCCGTGGTTCGTTCCATCATTACAGATGTGCTGATACTCTTTCCTCCCTGATTCTCATGAACGCTTGATGCAATTGCTCGCGTATCCGCTCCTCCTAAATGCTCCCAGCCCGCGACTCAAAATCAAATGATAGGGTTGACTGCCTACCTAGTGGCGCCGAAGTTGATTGACCGCTTTTGCGCGGAAAGCGGTAGTGAGTTCGCGAAAAAGGAAACGAACAGACTACGGCTTGAGCGACTCGTGTTTGGCCTCAAGTCTGAAGATTGCTTTTACGTAGTTCTCAAACACATACGGCCAGCGGATGACAATAATATCCAAAACAACTACGATTGCGCAGGTTTTGATCAGCCCGGATGCTACCCAATCCAAGTGACTGGCCGACCACAACGGATACCCAACTCCGATCAACCATGTCAGCTTGTAGAATAGTTGCAGCAACACAAGCGGCAGCATTCTTATGGGAAATCGCTCACCCAAAAGCATAAGAGCGGCGTAAGCCGTCCAAAAGCTGAAAGCAATTCCATGTGGGGGGGCCTAGGGTTTTCCTGGATTGATCATTTTCGGCCATGCAGAAAGTCCCACACCAATACCTGTAAGGAGATAAAGAAATCTCATTGAATACAACCGAATTTTCGACAATTCTTGACTCATGGTTCGTGTCCTTCCTTAGTTGAGGACCCATACGAAGACCTGAGCCTGAAGGTTCAACTTTTCTTTGTAGATGGAAGTTCGGAGGTAGGCTCGCGTGGCCAGAAATAGCCGGGTCGGGGGAGTACGAGGGGGACGGCCTGAGCGCCCCTCGGAATTTGTTGGCGCAAAATAAATCTGATGTAGGCTCTTAGGCGTCGTCTTTCTGTTGACCGATGAAGGCTTCCAAAAAGCCCTGCGCTGTCGAGTCACCGTGAAGTCTTTAGCGCCGCCTAACGTATAGGGTTTTATCCGTAGTGCGCAGCGCAGCACAGCATTACGGATAAAACCCTATACGTTGAACTAAACCGCTGTGCGGTTTAGTTCAACGAGCACTAAAGGGGCCAGAGGGCAGCCGTCACCGGACAAGACATTATTAGAGACGTAGCAGACAGGCTTAAGAGGGCAACGACGACGCTGGGGAGGTTGTCACACCCAGGATCGAGCGGACCGGCGATCGGTCAAGATGACCGAATCACTCAGTCATGATGACCGATAAATCGGACAAAAGGGGACGAGGCTTTTTGGATAAGTGGCCGCCCCTGTATCGGCGGGGCCAGCCCTGGAACAGCACCGATCGCTACGAAGGAATGAAAAAAACGTGGAACCACCTGTGTTGGGGACTTCAAGTTTTTTTAAAACGGTGGCCGGATTTATTAGACTCCAATTATGGCACGCTTTCTACCGCTCTCGGTTCTGTGCAGTACAGACACGCTGAACAGTTACGAATAAACAAAACAGAAATTTGATCTGAGCAAATCACCCGCGCACCCAACGGGGGGCTAGTGGCCTGAGAGGTGCGACAAGGCGTGTAGCCGTATGCCTTGCCGGCTTTGGTTGACAGCGCGACAGGCGACCCTTATATTAGGTCAGATGTGCGGAGAGGGGCGGTCGCTCACGCACGGAAAGGAAGGTCAAGCGCATTATGAACCATCATGAAACTCTGTTGCCTCGCCCGGAGGAAATTCGGCGAGAGGTTGAGGAGTTCCTGCGAAAGAAATATGGTCCAACCGGCATTAATATCAGCGCGGTGGGTCAACCTGATGTTCTACACACCGATGGGGAAGGTCAAAACCCCAAGGATACGCCGCCGGATATCCATTTTGATTTGAAGCCTATTGATATTAAAGCCCACCTCGATCGTTACGTGATCAGCCAAGATGACGCTAAGAAAGTTTTGGCGACGGCGATTTGTGACCATTATAACCACATCATGCATTGCAGCAAAACCGGCGAGTGCCAGGATTACGCCAAGCAAAATATCATACTGGTGGGTCCGACCGGCGTGGGTAAAACGTATCTGGTTCGAACCCTGGCAGAGTTGGTGGGAGTGCCTTTTGTCAAAGGCGATGCTACCAAATATAGCGAGACGGGCTACGTGGGTGGCGACGTCGAAGACCTGGTGCGCGAGTTGGTAGATAAAGCCGGGGGCAACCTACGCTTGGCCGAGTACGGCATCATCTACTTAGACGAGGTGGATAAGTTGGCCACGACCACCAACCTCTTCGGACGCGACGTCAGCGGACATGGCGTGCAGCGCGGCCTATTGAAACTCATGGAAGAAACCGAAGTGCCTTTGCGCTCGCCCACCGATATGGCTTCTCAACTTCAGGCGGCGATGGATTATCAGGCCAAGGGCAAAGTCGAGCGCAAGACCATCAACACGCGCCACATCATGTTTATTGTCAGCGGGGCGTTTACGGGTCTTACCGACATCATAAGAAAACGCCTGGGCGGAACGCAAATTGGATTTATGGGCGGAGATCACACCGCCACCGAAAACCCGGCCGAGGCGCTGTCGCAGGCCAAGGCCACTGACTTCATGGATTACGGTTTCGAGGCCGAGTTTGTCGGCCGCCTCCCGATTATCGCCGTCTGCCGTCCGTTGACCGTCGACGATCTATACAAGATCCTGAAGGAATCGGCGGGCTCTATCATACGGCAATATGTCGCAGCCTTTAAGGCTTACGACGTCGAGGCGATTTTCACCGATGAAGGGCTGCGTTGTTTGGCGGAGAAGGCCTACAAAGAGCAAACCGGCGCGCGCAGCTTGGTCGGCATCTGCGAACGCACCCTGCGCGACTACAAGTATGAGCTGCCGAATACCACGGTTAAGCAGTTTGCCGTGGATGCGGCGCTCGTGAAAGACCCGTGCGAGGTATTGCAAAAGATCCTCACCGCTCCCGGCTATAACGAAACACAAGTGGGCGCCGAGCTGGTCGAGCGTTATGAAAAGGCTTTCGCAGACAAATACCATATTCGGCTACGGTTTTCCACCGATGCCATCGCTGCCATCGTGCAGCGAGCCAAAGAAACTGGTCAAAGTCCGGCACAAGTTTGCGATCAATTATTCCACGACTACGAGTATGGCTTAACGCTGATTCACAAGAAAACCGGCTGCTCGGAATTTCAGGTGACGCGCGAAGTCTTGCAGGATCCCGTAGGCGCGTTGGATCAATGGATTCGCAAATCTTACACGAGTGACAGTTAGATTGGAATTAAACCGCGGGTCAAAGTAAATGAGGTCTTTACTCTCATCCTCTATAGGCTCACTGAGAATTTCCAGATTGTCGCCATACTAGGCCTTATTCTTCCACGCTTCCGTCAAAGGCGCCTTCCTAGTTTTGCACTGCTTAACAAGTGTGACCGCCCAAGATTTGGAAATTGTCTGGCAACATTAGAGCATTGCTTTCGGAAACCCCGACGTCTGGCACCTGCGAAGATCAAGACCGGTGCCTGACACTGATAAAAATATGAAATTAAAAGAGTGCGAGAGTTAAAAACATGCTGGTGACCCGTAGCATAGCGAGCCTTAATGCGGGTCTTAACTTATGAGGCCTTCTCGTGCAGCCATAGATTGATAAGGGTTTCAGTGGACAACCCACGCGACTCAGCGATGCGCTGAATTTTAGTAAATACTTCGCCGTCAATTGGAACCTCGAACGTGCGCCGCTTCAGTTCGATTTCACATGCCACTTCTTTAAAATGCTCCTCGTAATCTGCCGTGCTGTGGGTATCCCAGAACTCAGCCAACTCATCGTAGCTGTTGAAGGTTTCCGGCAACGGATCAAGTTGCTTCTTGCCTTTAGCGCGCGTGTGCGCTCCGGCTTCTTTTAGGCTTTGCCTATTACTTTTTGCCATACTGCCTACGTTCCTCTCCATCCAAGCCGCGGGCGGTGATGACGAGCGCATCCCCGTGACCCTTGTATATGAAAATGACCATCAGGTAGCGGCCCTCATCTGCTCGACCCAAGGCACGATAGACATCTTCACCTTGCCTCATACCCCGCTCTTGAAAGTAGATACGCGGACGATTGCGAAAGACTTGCTCGACCTCTTCCACGCTTACACCATGCTTTCGGATCAACTTGTCTACAACGTTCGGCTTCCAAATGATCGCTTCTATTCTCATGTCTCATGCCCATTTTCCTTCAATGCTACGGTCTCCGCCAAACAGTTGCAGACGAACGAATTTCAACAAGCGCCTGATTCTCCTTCAGGGTATTACATTCCGAAGACTTAGTCAAGCCAGGCTTCAGTAACCCCCAACTCCTGGTACCCGCGAGGAAACCCGGTGCCCGGCACAACCCCGGTGCTGCGAGCGCACTCGGAACCTGGCCGCGAGCTACCGACAACGCCAGCGGCGCCACCGCACTTCTTTACAGGTCGTTGGGCGGCAGGCAAATCTTGCCAAGCAGCACGGGACGCCGAGCGCCCGTCACGCGTGGCAAATTGGCCGCATGTCCGGCGAGCATTTCATTAGCCAGCACGGCAAAGCAGAGCGCTTCCTTGGCGTGCGGGTCGATGCCGGCGTGGCTGCAGGGCTGCACAGTGATATTAGGTAATTGTCTTTGAATGGCTGTCATTAAGGTGCGGTTCTTGACGCCGCCGCCGCTTACCAATAGCTCATCGAGCGCCGTCTCTGATTCGATAAACCTTCGATAGCTCTCCCCTATGCAGTAAGCAGAAAACTCCGTTACAGTGGCTAGCAAATCTTCCGGCGTCAAACTCATCGTGCCGGCGAGGCCAATCAATTCATCGACGAACGCGGCGCCGAACATTTCGCGGCCGGTGGATTTCGGCGGGCGCCGATGCAGATACGGATGCTGCACCAAGCGCTCCAAGATTTCTGGACGAACATTTCCACGTCCGGCCACCTCGCCACCTTCATCAAATTTGCGCTGGTAAGAGCGCTGCATTAACTGGTCGATGACCATATTGGCGGGCCCGGTGTCAAAGGCGAAGACCTGATCTTGACGGCATCCTTTGGGCAGCACGGTGATGTTGCCGATCCCGCCTAGATTCAACAATCCGCGACTGACTTTTTCTGATCGCAAAATAATGAAATCGAAGTAGGGAACCAAGGGGGCGCCCTCGCCGCCGACAGCGACGTCGGCCACACGAAAATCTCCCACCGTAAGAATGCCTAAACGGTTAGCAATGACGGAGGGCTCCCCAATCTGCAGAGTCGATCGAACGGACTTGCCGGCGACGGCGTACGGACTTGGCAAATGATGGAGGGTCTGACCGTGCGATCCCACAAAGTCGATGTCCCGCGCCGCCATGCCGGCCTCTTTCAATAGGGCTTCGATCGCGTCCACGTATAGATCGCCTAGCAGAAAGTTAAGCCGACATATCTGGTCGACGGTACCCTGGCCCGGCGCCGAGTTCTCCAGAATGAGGCGGCGGACGTCGTCGGTGAAAGGATACGTCGCAAAGGCGAGTTGTTGAATGGATGTCCCAATACCGCTTCCGGTGAGGCAAGCCAAGACAACGCTGACGCCATCGACCGAAGTCCCGGACATCAGTCCGATGGCCGTGCGCGCGGGTTTATCGAACAGTGCAAGCAATCGTTTCATAGAAATGGAAGATGAAGGATGCCAAAATCCAACCCCGGACGGGGCGCGGGTCTGGTCCCATACGAGAGCTTATGATCGACTCTCAGAAATTCTTGCTATCATTCCGGCGCTTTTGGTATTTACGCGCCTGACGGCGGTCGCCGATTATCATGGGGTAGTTCTGAGGCTCGCCACAAGTACCAACTGGCAACCGTGCGGTAGGGGCGCCAGCGCTCACCGCGCGATGCGACCTCTTTTGGTGTGGGCAGCTCCTTTTTCTTGAAAGTCCGCGCAAAGCCTTTGCGGAGCCCGTAATCATGTATGGGAAGCACATCCGGCCGGCCCAACCCAAAAATAAGCAGCATCTCGGCGGTCCACACACCGACGCCGCGTATACTGGTCAAACATAGAACAATCTCATCGTCCGTCATCCGTTTTATTTTCGTCAGCGATGGAACAGTCCCACTGAGGGTTTTACCGGCCAAGTCCAGCAAGGCCGCCGTCTTGGCGCGCGAAAGCCCGGCGCCTCGCAAGACCTCCGGCGGAGTATCCAAAATTTGCTTTGGCTTCGGAAACGCGCGGGATTCATAGAGGGCCTTAACCCGGTCCAGTATGGTCGCTGCCGCCTTGCCGGTCAGTTGTTGGTACACGATCGCCCGAACCAGCGACTCGAAGGGGCTGCGCGTGGATTGAATCTCCAATTTAAACGGGCCGATGCGGTCGATCATGCGGCCCAGCGGCCGGTCAGCCAACGCCAATTCTTGAGCGGCCCTCCCATGGTCAATAGGCAACAACATTCATCTCTCCAAAAAGCCGACGGCAAGTTCAGCGGCCGCCGCGGCACGCGCCGCGCTTCGGGCAGCAAGACTTCCCGCTACACTAGGTCTGATTCATTCCGGGATCTCGATAGCTTAAATCTCCAAACCCGCCTCTCGCCGACAGCGGCGAATGAGTCATTCAAGCGGGTTATCATAACAAACTCTCCAAGAGTAGTCATGGAGAAACTCCTTGGAGAATTTCACGCCCAACGCTTGTGCCTGGATAGATGCATGATTTGGCCACGCGGCCGCACACAGACAGGCGTACCGGCCTATAGGCCAAGCTTCCTGGTCTACCGCGCTGTCCGGCGCAGCGCCAGCTTTCCCCTTGCGCCTTGTGCGCTTTTCTGCGGCCCATTATTTAAGACAAGCGGCAGGATGCCGCTTCCACCTTCCGGCTTGCGCCTCTTGCGCTTTTCTGCGGCGCATTTCTTCTTGCCGCAAAAAGCGCAAGACTATGATTGCAAAAGAACATACTTTTTGAACTCCAGTTAGGGAGCGCCAAATCAAAAGCCTATACTTTTTTGAGCGTCTAGTTATGCGTTTCAGCCGTAGTGTCGAATATGATGGGAGGTTATCGCGTTTTACTTTTGGTCTTGTGATAATTCCTTGTGCTATACTCGGCGCGGGCTCGCATCTTGGCAGAGGTTGAACGCTTAACCGTGGGGGAGCACGGGGGACGTTAAGCCCGTGGATGAAGACGTCTCGGAGATGCGGATTGATTACGGCCCCGGCTAGCGGGTGTATTACACGAAGCTTGGGCTTTAGGCGGTAGCACGACTGGTGAAAACGAATATGGCTGACTACATGGAAGAAAACTTGGACATGCCCCTGGGCAAAATTCTGCCCATCATTCAAGATGGCATCATGAACCGAACTACGTATTTTGGTGTGAAGACACTGAAAAACCCGATGGATGCTTGGATTTATCAAGAAATCATCTGTGAAACTAAGCCGGATGTAATCGTTGAAATTGGCAATGCCCATGGTGGCAGTGCCCTGTTCTTAGCGCATCTTTGCGACAGTATCGGTAAAGGCAGAATTATTGGTCTCGATCTGTCTCACAAGACTGTACCGGAATATGTAACCACTCATCCAAGAATTACCTTCATTGATGGAGATGCCTGTCAAAATTTTGAATATGTAGAGCGCCTGATTTCAAAAGATGAAAGGGTCTTGGTAATTGAAGACAGTTCGCACACGTATGACAATACGTTGAACGTGTTGCGGCGGTATTCTAAACTAATCAAACTTGGTGATTATTTCATAGTTGAAGATAGCATTTGTCAGCACGGACTTACGAGAGGACCAAAGCCCGGCCCTTATGAAGCCATAGAAGCCTTCATCAATGAGAATGCGGATTTCGAAATCGACAGGAGCCGCGAACGTTTTCTGATAACATGGAATCCAAAAGGTTACCTAAGACGGACAACGCTTAATAATAAACATTCCAGCATAAAGCCGTCGGAACCAGTACCTCCCCGTGAGAGAGCAACTAAATCGTCGGTGCGGGAAACCCTAAAACTTTTTATCCCACCGATTCTCATTCCAATGATAAGAAAGCTAACCCACCGGCGATAATCTCCGCCAAACCGTTCGCTGGAGACGGGCGTGCAGAAGGTGGCCACCGCCATAGAGATCCCCCCAGTTCATTGAGAGGATACCTTTATCGGTGGTAGGCAACTTGGCGATCATTCGGTTCCCCGCTTACAAATCATTCTCTATTAAGGGACGAGCGGCGCCAAGGCGTGTTGAAAGGCTTGAAAGGCGCTTTGGTCAAAAAGCACGAAGAGAATCTTTTCCAGTGATGTGGGGCCGCTCATGTGTTCAAGCACGACGCGCAAAGCCAGCGCCGCCGCCAAGTGAATTGGATAGCCATAAGCGCCAGTGCTCAGTGAAGGGAAAGCGATGCTGCGTAGGTTATGGGCCACGGCCACTCGCAACGACTCGCGGTAAGCGCTTTGGAATAGTACGGCTTCGCCATACTGGCCTCCTCGCCATATCGGGCCGACGGCATGAATAACATAACGCGCCAGAAGCCGCCCTCCGGTAGTAATCACTGCCGAGCCTGTAGAACATCCACCGATGGCCCGGCAGGCTTTCATGATCGCTGGGCCGCCCGCTCGATGGATAGCGCCATCCACACCGCCGCCTCCGGCCAGCGCCGCATTAGCGGCGTTAACCACGGCGTCAACCGCCTGACTTGCTATATCACCTTCGACCAGCGTGAGCGTGGTCTGGTTGATAGTCACCATAGCGCAGCGGCACGAAGCCTTCCGCGAGCGGCCGGATCAGCAAACCGGCCGCCGGCCGATCGCGGTAGTTCCAAGGCGTCTCTTACAGGAAGAGGGGAGCAAGAACCAGTGTGATCGTACTCAGCAGCTTGATCAAGACGTGCAGGGATGGTCCGGCCGTATCCTTAAAAGGATCACCGACCGTATCGCCGACGACGGCGGCTTTGTGAGCATCCGAGCCCTTGCCTCCGTACTGTCCGGATTCGATGAATTTCTTGGCGTTATCCCAGGCCCCACCGCCATTGTTCATGACATTGGCTAATAAGATACCGCCGATCGTTCCTACCATTAAGAGCGCGGCGACCGCCTCCGCGCCGGGCCGTCCGGGACCGCCCAGGTATTTGAATAATAAACCTGTCAACACAGGGACACCCACGGCCAGCAGCCCGGGAGCCACCATTTCTTTGAGCGCGCCCGTTGTCACAATGTCGACGCAACGCCCATAGTCCGGCTTGGAGGTACCCTTCATGATGCCGGGATTTTCCTTAAACTGACGGCGAACTTCATTAATGACATAAAAGGCCGCTTTTCCCACGGCCCGTATCGCCAATGCGCTGAAGACAAAACATAGCGTAGCGCCGATCAGAGCGCCGATGAAAACCTCCACGCGAGTCAAGTCCACGGCAAAGACCTTGTCATGCGTTATTTTTTTCACCTCATCGATGTAGGCGCTAAAAAGCAGGAAGGCCGCCAGGGCCGCGCTGCCGATCGCATAGCCTTTGGTTAACGCCTTCGTCGTGTTTCCGACGGCATCGAGACGATCAGTCCTTGCGCGAATTTCCTCCGATGCGTGGGACATCTCTACGATACCGCCGGCGTTATCCGTAATCGGCCCGAAGGTATCCATCGCCAAAATATAGGCGCAAGGCGCCAGCATGCCCATAGTGGCGACGGCCGTACCATAGAGACCGGCGCCCTCCACCCCGGGCAGCGCCCGGACACCGCAATAGTAGGCGCCCCATATGGCCGCGGAGATGACCATCACCGGCATGCCGGTGCACTCGAAGCCTACCGCTAACCCGGCAATAATATTCGTGGCCGGGCCGGTGAGCGACGCTTCCGCAATTGATTTAACCGGACGATATTTATAGTCCGTATAGTATTGGGTGATGAAAACAAAAGCCAGCGCCGTAAGAATGCCGATCACGCCGGCGAAGAAGAACCAAAGGTTATTATTGAGCAGCTTCCACACGGCCACGTAGAATCCGATCATCGCTAAAACCGTTGTCACATAATAGCCGCGATTGAGCGCCGACATCGGATCTTCGTTGCCCTTGGTGCGCACGACCATAACGCCGACAATAGTCGCGATTAGACCAAAGGCGCGGGCCAGCAACGGGAATAGAATGCCCCCAATGCCATAAACGCCAAACAAGGCCACGCCCAGAATCATGGCGCCAATATTTTCCGCGGCGGTTGATTCAAACAGATCGGCGCCGCGGCCGGCGCAGTCGCCCACGTTATCGCCTACCAAATCGGCGATCACGGCGGGGTTACGCGGATCATCCTCCGGAATGCCCACTTCGATTTTGCCGACCAGATCGGCGCCCACGTCCGCCGCCTTGGTAAAAATGCCGCCGCCCAGTTGGGCAAAGAGCGCCACGAAACTCGCCCCAAACGCAAATCCGACAATTTGTCCCGGTATACTTTTAGGATCTTTCAGCCCATCGAAAAGGTAAAACAGGCCGCCGACGCCCAATAGACTCATAGCCACCACAAACAATCCGGAAACGGCGCCGCCGCGCAACGCCACTTGCAAGGCCTCATTTAAACTGCGTCCGGCGGCGGCCGCGGCTCGAATATTGGCGCGAATAGATACAAACATGCCCGTATAACCGGCGATGAGAGAACACGCCGCGCCAATCAAAAAGGAAATGGTAATTCGCAGGGCCACCTGCAATTGATTGGAGCCCAGAGTGGTAACGTTTTCACTGGTGCTGGTTTTGTAAAACAAGAAGATGATGAGGGCCAATACCAGGCTTAGTAGGCCGATGGTTTTATTTTGGCGGCGCAGGAAGGCTTCCGCCCCTTCTTTAATAGCCGCGGCAATCTCCTGCATCTGTTTGTTTCCGGTGTCTTTTTGCAAGACGCTCCTGGCGAGATAACCGGCAAAAGCCAGCGAAGCCAGGGAAATGGTAAAAATGAGATAGAGCAGATTTTCCATCAACGATTCCTCCTAACAGTATTGCACCCATGACGTTATATTAGCGACCCAAAAAACCGGAGGAGCATTATAACACATGAAATCTGGGATTTTAACTCTGCCGCGCCGGAAAAACAGAGCCGACACGCCCAATTCTTTGTGAACCGGCGGTGTGCGTCAAAAAATAGAGAGGCGTGGACAAGCGACAGAGTTTTCCAAGCCTCTGAATGCTGATATGCATTCCGAATTAATCCTACCACAAAGACACAAAGGCACTAAGCGCACAAAACCATTACCAGAAAATTCCCCTGGTTGATTCAAACTACCAACAAATTTGACGCACACCCATGAACCGTCGCAGAATTTACTTATACAGCCTCACTCTGCTATAATTTACAAAAATATGAATACAGATCCCAGCGTGGGAAGCGTTTTGTCGAAAATAGTGCATATGTTGAGTGTCTGCGACTTCTGTGTAAACTGAGGAGTCTTTATGCCGCACCGCCAAGAGAGTAAAGCAACCCCATCGACTTTCCACTCTGCCGCTTTGGTCGCCGATCGGCTTCTGGAAACTATCAAGAGCCGTTTGATCGCGCGACTGACTTGGTACGATTTCGGTTGGGGACTTGCCATAGCGGCGGTGTTCTCGGTCCTACTGGTCAGCTATAAGTACCAATCTATCCCGATTATGCGTATTGGAGAACGCTCTCCCATTGAAGTGCGGGCGGCCACCGAGGCTATCATAGAAGACCTTACCGCGACCCTGGGCAAGCGCAGCGAGGTGGTGCGGGAAATTCCGGCTATTTTTAACTATGACGCTACCGTGCTGTATTCCATGCAGAATTTGATTCAGAAACTTTTCGCGGCAGGGCGCGCAGCATTAACGGAATATGATGCGGCCGATCAGGTCGCCGGCAAACCAAGAGAGCTTCAGGTAGAAGCTGCCGAATCTAGTACACGAATGGAAATGGAGGTTTCCGCCAAACTCAAGGAGGAATTTGGCGATTCGGTTTCGGACGATGTCCTGGCCATTGGCTTCCATCACCGATTTGCCGCCGTCCTCGAAGGGCAGATGATAGATTTGCTAAAAACCGTCATGGACCAGGGGGTCATCAATAACAAAGAGTCTTTGCTGCAGCCGCTTCGCGAGAAGAACGAAATTCGCATCGTTAATGTGACAACCGGTGATGATGAGAAGCTGGATCCTAATATGCGAGACGTGCTCCAAGCCCGCCAGTCTCTACGAAAAAACCAATCCAAATTAGCCGTGGCGGACAAGAGTGAATTACCGGGCTTGATACGTTTCTTGGAAAGCCTGATTACCCCGAACGTTTTCTTCAATCAAACCGAAACCAACAAGCGCCGCAATGAAGCCGCTGACCAGGTTAGCAACGTGGTCCGTTACGTACCGCAAGGCAAAGTAATTGTGCACGCCGGTGAGCTGGTCACTAAGGACGCCATGGTCGAGCTCGAAGCTCTGCGACGCTTTCAGAAGCCGGAAGAGTTGGCCGGGCGCTTCTTGGGCGGCTGGCTGATTTGCCTGGTCTTCATGTATATCGTTTGGCATTATTTTGCCTACCATCAAAAGCGCCATGGCAAGATACGCAATCACTATCTGCTGATCATGTTGGTCCTCTTCTTAAACCTGGTCACATCGCGCTTGGCGACGTTCGTCGCCGATCTTCTGCATGGCCGCATCGCCGATTTGGTGCGCAGCGGACGGGCGGATTTTCTGCACGAACGGCTGGGGCTGGGCGTGATGCTGGACTCCACTGTGATTTATTACACGATCCCTTTGGCCTTCGGCGCCATTTTGATTGCGTTGTTAGTGGACGTGCAGTTCGCTATCCTTTACACGCTTTTTTTTGCCGTGCTGATGGGCATGGCTACTTCCAGCATCCCGCTGGTTTGTTACGTGTTGGTCGGCAGTTTCGCCGCCATTTATGGAATCAAGCAATACAAGGAGCGCTCCACGATCGTTAAGGCCGGCTTCGCGATCGGTATGGTCAATATAGTGACCTTATTGGCGCTGGACCTGTTTTCCGGTGTCTACCCGTCACTGCCGGCGTTGGGGGGCAATGGGCTTTGTGGCTTGATCAGCGGCATTACGGCGGCGATGATCGCTTCGCTGGCGCTGCCCGCTTTGGAGTCCGCCTTTAAAATTACCACGGACATCAAGCTCCTTGAACTCTCTAACCTCAACACGCCGATTCTGCGGCAGATGGCGGTCGCCGCGCCCGGCACTTACCATCACAGCATCGCCGTCGGGACCTTAGCCGAGGCCGCCGCCGAAGCCATCGGCGCCAATCCGCTCTTGGTGCGCGTGGCTTCCTATTACCATGATATAGGAAAATTGAAGATGGCGGAGTACTATGTAGAGAACCAAATCTTGAGCCAGAATAAGCACGACAAGCTGACCCCGCATATGAGCGCGCTGATCATTGCCAACCATGTGAACGCCGGTTTGGCCATGGCCAAAGAGATACGGCTCATGCCACGTATCAGCGACATGATCCCGGAACATCACGGCACGCGCTTGATGACTTATTTTTATGAAAAAGCTAAAGCGGCGGCGCGCAAAGAGGACGAAGTCAGGCCGTCGGATTTTAGATACCCAGGACCCAAGCCGCAATCGCGCGAGGCCGCGATCATGATGATTTCTGACTCGGTAGAGGCCGCTTCCCGTACCCTAATAGACCCTACCCCCACGCAGATCCAGGGCATGATACGGCGAATCATCGATGCCGTGGTGGCCGACGGGCAGTTGAGCGAATGCGATATCACACTGAAGGATCTAAATAGTATTGAGTTGTCCATGTTGCGCGTGATATCGGGCGCCTACCATCATCGTATCGAGTATCCCGGATATGACTTCTCTAAGCTCAAGGCCGAGAGTACGGCGGCGAAGCAAAGTTCTCAATAAGCAAAGACGTCTGCTCTGCCGGCCGGATCACTTGGCCGATTTTGCGGATGCTGTGCTGAATTATTTGGGTGCGTCAGATCAAGAAGTGGTCATTATGCTGGTCAATGATTCGATCATCACCAAATACAATGCGCGCTTCCTGGGCCATGATCGGCCCACCGACGTCATCGCTTTTCCCTATGCGGATTCCCGTAAGTCTCGCGACCGCTTTGAACCGAATTCCTACCTGGGTGACATTTTGATTTCGGCGGATACCGCGGCGGCCAATGCCCGTCGTTACCGATTGACGCCGGCACGCGAGATTAAGAACCTGATCATCCATGGAATAATTCACCTGCTCGGATATGACCATACTACCGATCATGGCCAAATGCGTAGGCTGGAGCGCCGAGCCCGACGAGCTCTGCTATGACCCCTGAGCAGGACGCCGGTTTCATGCGGCGCTGTTTGCGTTTGGCGGCTCGGGGGGTCGGACGCGTAAATCCGAATCCTTTGGTCGGCGCGGTGCTCGCTCGTGACGGTGTAATTATCGGAGAAGGGTTTCATACTTACGCGCAAGGAACCCACGCCGAAGTGTTGGCGATGGAAATGGCCGGGAAGCAAGCCCGCGGATCTACGCTTTATATCAACCTCGAACCCTGTTCGCACCAGGGACGCACGCCGCCTTGCGCGCTGGCCGTGATCGGCGCCGGCATACGGCGCGTGGTAGCGGCCATGGAGGATCCCAACCCATTAGTGTCAGGCCGGGGATTCGACTTACTACGACGGGCCGGGATCGCCGTTGAGGTTGGGCCGTGTCGAGAAGAAGCCTTACGTTTGAATGAAGCCTTCGTGAAATTCATTACGCGGCAAGCGCCTTTTGTTTTGTTAAAAGTGGCGCTCTCGCTCGATGGAAAAATTGCCACACATCGAGGCGACTCCCAGTGGATTACTTCCGCGGCCGCCCGTCATTATAATCAACGATTGCGGCATTCTTACGATGCCATACTCGTCGGCGTCGGCACGATTCTGGCGGATGATCCCGAACTGACCATGCGGCTGAAACGGCCGAAACGGCGCCCGCTGGTCAAAGTGATTGTGGATACCCACCTGCGAACGCCCATACGCGCGCGTGTATTGCGGCCGAGCGACCGGGGTAAGGTGCTCATTTTTACAACCCGCGCGGCTTCTATGGCCAAGCGACAGGCTCTGCAGCGCGCCGGCGCCACGGTCCTACAGGCGCCGACGTGGAAAGGCCGAGTGGATTTACGCGCCGTATGCGGCCGTTTGGGCGCCGAGGGCCTCAGCAGCCTCATTATTGAAGGCGGCGCTGAGGTTCATGGCAGCGCCCTTAGTCTCGGCATTGTCGATAAGGCCCTTTTTATTCTTGCACCCAAGATCATCGGTGGTCGCCACGCAGTTACCGCCATTGCCGGTCAAGGCTTTGCTCGCTTGTCCGACTGTCCCACTTTAGAGCCCCTGCGCATTTTTCGCATCGGGTCGGACTTAGCGGTCGAGGGATACCTCCCGTCCCGACGAGAGACGTCCGACCAGCCTTAAGCTCCGTCGTAAAGATTTGTCATGGGTAGCCGTCCGCAAAGCCGGCCCGTCAGATAAGCACGCCGCAGAGATTCCTCGGCGCGGGATTGATATGGATTCGACCTCACCCGAGCGGGCCAGAGCACGAGCATCTTCAAGGGTGTGATTTCGGTATGATGTAAGCTCCGTAGGAGTCCCCCAGCTTGTCTTAACGACACGCAGAATAACGATGAACCTGGGGAAGTTTCTAAGGAGCCTGG
>JACOSC010000288.1 GCA_016179055.1 Acidobacteriota bacterium | reverse complement strand
GCGCAGACCAATGCCTTAGGGTACACCACGGCCTATGACTATAATTTTGCGGGGCGCGCGGTGCGCTCGCGCTGGCCGGACGGCTCGCGGCGTGAGGTCAGCCTCATTCAAACGGCGGCCTTGCCCGATCCTGCCAGCGGCTTGGGCACACGTGATAATCCGGCGCCGGCTGTAGTGAACGTACGCGGCGTTTACAAGGACGCCAATGGCAACAGTGTTGTGATCGCCAATGAGCGATTTAGAGGTCCCACGTCCATTACCAATGCCTTAGGCGCAACAACACTCAATGAGCGGGATGGCAATGGCAATGTAACTCGTGTAACGCTACCGAATGGCGTTGTGATCGCGGTGACCTATGACCCGCAGGGAAATATGCTTAGTCTCACCAACCGAGCGACCAACCTAACTAAGCGATTTACCTATGATTCCCGATTCAGTAAGCCGACGAGCAGCACCGATCCCAGCGGCAACACTACTACGATAGTCTATGATGCTCGAGGGAATCCCACTGCCATCACCGATAGCTTAGGCAATCAAACGTCACTTACTTACGATACGCGCGGACTACCGATCACCGTGCGCGATTCGCAGGGCAATCTAACCAGCTTTTCCTACGACACGCGCGGAAACGTGATAACTTTGAGCGATTCCCTCGGACAGGCCACACGCTACGAGTATGACCTATCGGGAAATATTATCAGAATTATCGACTCAGAGGGGCGCGCGAAAACCTTGGCCTATGATCCGATCAATCGCGCTACCAGCGTTGCGGATGCGGCCGGCAATGTTACGCGTACCAGCTATGATGCCATGGGGAATCAAATCAGTGTAACGGATCCCCGCGGCAACATGACCTTGTTCGATTATGACAGCGCCGGTCGGCTTATACAGACGACGAATCCTAGCGGCCAAATCACTGCCTACAGCTACGATGCCAACGGCAATTTCATACGATCGGTAGATGCCGAAGGGCAGACGATCGCGTTTGAATATGATGCCGCCAATCAGTTAGTGCGTAAGATTCTTCCTGATGAAGTGGTTGTCTATACCTACGATTCGGTAGGAAACGTGGTGCGTGTAGCGAATGCCGGTAGCACCGTCGCATTCAACTATGACGGCGCCAATCGCTTGGCCAGTGTGACCACGTTCGGCGACGACCTGCCCGAAATGACCCTACGGTATGATTACGACGCCAATGGTAATCTCATACGGAGGACTGATCCGCAAGGCCGTATCACCAATTATGCTTATGATACCTTGAATCGACTCACGCGGCTGACCGATCCCAGGAACCAGGCGACGGCTTTCGCCTACAATGGAAATTCGCAACTGTCACAGGTTAGTTTTGCCAATGGAGTAGCGACCGCCTACACGTACAATCCCGCGGGCCAGTTGGCTTCTGTAGCGACTCGACAAGGGGCCACTGCCCATTTAAATTTTCAGTACACCTACGATCGCAGTGGAAATATCGCAACGAAGAGTGAACTGGCCGGCGCGAACGTTTTCACCTACGACTCGCTCAATCGACTGATCAATGCCACGCATCCCCAACCGTTTAATCCGCCGGAAAACTTTACTTATGATTCCGTCGGCAACCGGGTCGCTTCGCACCTGGCCGGCAGCTACCTCTATGATAATGCCAATCGCTTAACGCAGGACAGCCGATTTATATACACCTACGACGGTAACGGCACACTGATCGCCAAGGAGGAGATAGGCACGGGCCTGGCGACGGTGTTTACATACAATGCGGATAACCAGCTTAAGCGAATCGATTTTCCCGATGGGGGGTTTGCTGAATACCGCTACGACGGCTTAAAGCGAAGGATTCTCAAGAATGTCAACGGCGTCGTCACGAAGTATGTTTACGATAACGAAAACATCTTGTTGGAGCTCGATGCGGCCAATACCCCCAAAGCGATGTGGATGTTCGGGCTGATAACCGATAAACCGATTTCCATGGAACGAGACGGCGCCACGCTCTTTTACCATACCGATGAGTTGGGGAGCATACGGGTATTAACCAACACGGCCGGCGCGGTGGCGCAGTCATACTCCTATGATGCCTTTGGCAATATTGTTCAGCAAATCGGCAGCGTGGCTAACCCGTTTACCTATACTGGGCGTGAGTTCGATAGCGAGAGCGGACTATACTATTACCGCAGCCGTTATTATGATCCACAGATTGGTCGATTCATCAGCGAAGATCCCGTTGGGTTCGACGGAGGCATAAACTTCTATCCTTATGTAGAAAACAATCCAACGAATTTTGTCGATCCGAACGGTGAATTCGGACAGATTATCGCCGGCGCTGCGATTGGGGCCGGTGTAGATCTAGCTTGGCAGCTCATTACCAATGGCGGACGCTTCGATTGTGTAGACTGGGGTAGAGTGGCCATGGCGGGCGCCTTCGGCGCCGTAGGCGGGGTAGCCACGAAAGTGATCGGGAAGGTTTTTGCGTGGGGCCTTAACCGATGGGCTCCGGCGGCGGCCGAGATTCTGAAACAAGGCGGCGGACTGACGGCACGAGTTAGTCTTTCGCTGACACGCGTGGGCAACACGGCCGCACAAGCGGAGAGAAACACTTTCTTCTTGAGCGGCGTAAAATTCACGCCCTATACGCCGTACTCTCAAATCAATGCGCTCGCTTACATACAACCATATGGCAACATGGCCAGCGTCGTTCGCGAGGTCCAATATCGCTTTGTCATTGGGGCTATCGGACCTGTGGCCAATGGCACGGGAACCCAATTTGCCCCTATTTTGGGCTGGAGATTACGGGAATTAGGAATGTTCTGGCGACTGGTTCCCTGAGTATATCGTCCGAGGACGAAAGAACTCTACGCCGTTGGTTGGGTGTTGTGGGGCCGCAGGGGAATCTACTTGCGGATAACTACTTTTGTAACCGTTCACGAGAGTCAGGGGTCGGGGATCGGGCGCTATTGGTTGGATTTCTTGTAACTACTCAGCCGTTATGGTCCCGTAGGGACCACTGACTGTAGGCAGGTCCTTTAGGGCCTGCCGGTGGTGGGCGAGCAGGCTCTCCGTCGCGTAGCGACGGTTGAATCCCGGCCGTGCTTTTGTCAATCGTCGCTACGCGACGAGTATTCTCCTGTGTCCGGCTATACCGGCCTTGAAAGGCCGGCCTAAACTCAATCAGCCGCTACGCGGCTGAGTAGTTACGATTTCTTTTTCAATGACTTCCGCAATCTGTTAAGCATCTCCCCCACTACTCAATCTCTAAATCACGATAATTCCTAACAGTCATCGATACCACCGGGCCCTTGGCCCCTGATCCCTGACCCCCGATCCCCGTGAACAGTTACCTACTTTTTTAGGAAACCCCAAAGACGAGAAACGGGGTTGGATCGCCGGCTCTCCTGTTCGATATCGGCGATAAGACGATATATTTTTTGGCCTAACTTCTCCAATTCCATATTGGGCGCACCGCCGTCACAGAAGGCTCCCATGCCGCCCCATAACGCGCGTCTGAGATCGGCCAGTATAGGCGCCTTCTCTCCGACGCGGTTGTTTTCCAGCGCCAATTGTAAGGCTCTCTTATCCTTTTCAAACCAATCGGCCCAAGTCTGCGCGTTGGGATAGGCTCGACACTCAGCCGCCGCCTTTTGTAGCAAGGCGATCAACTCAGTCTCTTTGTCTGTCATAAGGTTGGTCACCCTGCCGCCGTCGGCATGGAAAAATATCGTCCCCGTAAAATACCGCGAGACCACTAAGAACACTAAATAACTATAGCATGCCGTGAACGTTTGCTTCCAGGCTCCGTCCCTATGGGACGACCGCGGCGGAACAGTTGCAAAAATACCTAACATGCTTGGGCGATCGCGCCAATGCCAGCTTGCGCGAGCTTGCCAGTGCCAGGCCCGGCTTTGCGGTAGCTTCGCCGACCAGCAAGGCCCATAAATCATCACTCCTACGAAGATGAAAAAGATGACCTGCCGCCCACGAATCCTTTCAAAGTCGCTTGAGAAGAAGCTGGGCGCTTGACAGCAAGCGTGAGGTAACCAAAGGCCCGGCTTTCTCTCGTTGGATGACTATCGCTTGGTTAAACTTTGGAAATCTTCCGCCGTCCCTCAGAACGAGTATAAGAAGGCCATATTTCCCCAATTCAACTTGCGATTGAGCGGCCGCTGATTATGCCAATCCGTCTGTATGTGGCGATATTCCAAAGCAAAGGTAAAATTGGGAGAGAACTTGTAATGGCCGTTGACCATGTAAGTCTGGTTGCGCTTGCGCAGACCGGCAACGTTCCCGAAGTCTTTGGCGCGATTGTCTTCGGTTCCGTAACCAAAATTCGTACTAAAATTTTTCCAGGGGCCCTCATATCCGGTAGGCGCTTCGCCGTGCATTTCCATCCATCCGCCCGTCGAAGTAAGGCCACGCACGCGGCCGGTGATCGGATCAACCAGCGCGCTTTGAAATATGTTGCCTGAAAAAATTCCCAAGGCTCGGCCATGGAAAAATTCGCCTGACACACGGACTCCAGAAGTGAGCCAAGTGTTCCAGTCGCCGCTGACACCGTAAGAATCTATAGAAGCGCGATTGCTATTTCCCGGGAGATTCGACGTCGGCGCCAGTAAACGTGAATAATGTCCGCTGACGCCCCCCGATGACTCCTTACCATGAGCCGGCGTGGTAAAACCGAAGCGGGATTCGATGGCAGGCATCGTACCGCGCTCGCCCAGGCCAAGCGTTCGAGTCACGGCAAAGGGGCCATTGTCCCCGGCGTTGGGATCAAGCAGTGCACCGGTGAAAATGAATTTCGATGCGTCACCTATCTTCGCGCGATGCTCGTAACGAATCTGCGGCAAGCGCTGCCATAGGTTCCCTGAGGCGACTAAACCCGGGATGGCATAGGAGGCCAGGGTTGTGGGATTGAGCGGTGAGAACACTGTCCAATCTTGTCCGACTTCGAGGGAGTCTTTGGCCCAGTCGATACGGCCATAGGCCAACCTTAGGCGGAAGAGATCAAAATGGACCCCGTTGGTGAAGGCGGGTTTGCCGCCCAGCATGTCAAATTCAAAAACCCCGGTCAAGTTGGCATCGCTGAAAATCTTGCTGTCGTACCGTACGCCAAAGCGAGTCTGGCGCAGCGTCATGTTGAAGGACTGATGATTTTGATCGAAGGCCGTGCCGCGCTTGACGCCAAATAGGGGAATATCGGCGTTGTTGGCGCCGCCATCAAGATAGTTGCTGTTGAACAAAATATTTCCGTAGAATTTCACAGGAACTTTTGACACAGAGGTCATGGCGCCGTCCGTTCGCTTTTCGACGGCTGCGATTTTCTTTGTGCCGGCTTCCGTGTTCGCACGCAATGTTTTCATGTCGGAGGCCGATTGCTCATCCGCCGTTTTGAGAGCCGCTATGTCCGACGAGGCGCGGCCGGTGGATTGTTCGAGACGCGTCAGCGATTCCTGCAAGCGTGCGACGGTCTCGAAGGCGCGACGTGCAGTTTCCAGAGCCTGCGCCGCTTGTTCCTGGGCGGCTTTAGCGTCGCTACCGGCTTTGGCGGCCGCTGCTTCGGCCTCGCGGGCTCGCCGTTCGGCGGCTTGCGCGCGCGCCTCGGCGTCTGGAACGGGGGTAGCGCGTTTTTTCTTGGCCTTATTGGCGGCCGATGGCTTGGTCTTCGGGCTGTTTAGATTATCATCGGCATTCATTACATTAGTTTCGCCGATGGTTAGCATTCCGACCAACACCATAATAATCAAACATACTGACGGTTTCCTCATATCTCGACTCCCTTAACGCTGGTAGAAGAATTACAAACTAAGCCCTCTCACCCTGGCGGCGAGGTAGCATTGAATAAGACTCGCTTATCGGAAAACCCCTCTCAAAAGCCATTACCCAAGGGCGCCTGGAGCGGCTGGTGGTGATGTGTGGGTTCCGGTTGACGAAAACCACCGCATAGCCCTTTGAGAAACCAAGACGCGCAAAATGAAATCTCCAAACAATAACAACAACGACAGAACGTACTCGCCATCGGGCACGCCGTAAACAACACTATGCGAAAAGGGTTACATCCCCAAAAATCATTAACCGGGCAGCGCCACGTGGACTTCTTTTTAACAGATGACGATGGTAGTGTCAAGCGGGGTTTGGGATCGGTACTCAGATTCGGCCATAAGCTAGCGGATGGCCCCGTATCCCGCATGGTGTTTACCTAATGACTTGACTTCAGGAACGCGAGGTGTTCGTCTTCTGTACATGAGACCACCCCTGGATGGCTACAATATATTTTGCCCGCTTCAGCATAATGGGTCAGATTCGCGCGGGGAAGCGGTGCTCGATTCAACAATTTTCATTTGCGCCTTTGCCGGAAATAGCTTGGGGGCGCATGGCGCGCACCTGGCCCACAGGTGACGGCCTTTCGGTTTTGCTATCATTGGGCCAAGCGGCCTGCCCTGAAAGGGCAACGGTTAATAGCCGTGGGTGAAACCCACGGAAACAAGGCCCCCCACCTATCCCGACCCTTTCAGCAGACTTTTCGGAGGGGCTATTAATTAGATAAACTTCATGCGCCTGTCTCACAATCGTCCGGGAGTTGTGCCAGAATTTGTCTATTTAATTATGGCACATAATTTCTAACCCCCGCTTACGGGCTCGC
>JACOSC010000287.1 GCA_016179055.1 Acidobacteriota bacterium | reverse complement strand
TACTATTGCCGAGGTCATGACCCTGGCGATCGGCAAGGACACCGGGCGGCTGTATGCCGGGACCGGCGGCGCCGGCATATGGTTCAGCGACGACCAAGCCGAAACCTGGGAGTAACCCGAAGCAGCAACGATCTTCTCCCGGCAATGTTCCCTCTACCGCACGCGTTGCCCCGAGCGCCGCGGCCGACGCCCCGGCCATAAATGGCCGCCCCTGGAGTTTGCACATTTGTAGGGAGTGGGGTACCGCTTATAATCCAAAGCTCCGCTAGGTAGAAGCGGCTTCCAGCCGCTTCCTGGAGATTGGATATTTTATGCGGTCCCGCAGCGCGGGAAGAGCCACAAAGCCTATGATCGAACTTCAGTTCTCGTGTTCTTCCTAGTGTTCTTCCTTGTTGACAAGCGTACAACGGGTATGTTAAGGTGATGTTACGAAACAGGGGGGGAATGGGAATCTTGATATTAAATCGCCTTGCAGGAGTTGTTCGAAGGCCCTCAGTTACTCTAACTACTGACTTATGAGTATCTAATAAATAGCCTTCAGTGGCTCGTTATATAATTCCACTTAATAGATTTGTCGTAGGGGATCGGTCGAGCGGCTCTTCCCGCTGCTTGAGAAATTCTAAGAAGCCAATTGTCAATTCAGCACATGTAGAGGAAATTAGTCTATGAAGGTTCTGGTTACGGGAGGAGCGGGTTTCATTGGTCGTTGGGTTGTGAAACAGTTGCTGCATGATGAAAAACAGGTGTGGGCCGTGGACAACTTTTCCAACGGTCAACCTTCCAATCTCGCCGAATTCAACGGGAATTCCCAATTGAACGTATATGAGGGGGATGCCGCGGACTCCCCTATGATGAATCGATTATTCCTGGAAAACAAGTTTGATTTGTGCCTTCACCTGGCGGCCAACATTAACGTCCAGGATAGTATTGACAATCCTAAGAAAACCTTCTTGGATGACCTGGCGGCGACCTTCACTATCCTGGAAGCGGCGCGCCCTACGCGGACCAAGGTGGTTTTCGTTAGTAGTTGCATGGTTTACGATGTATCGCCCGACGCCGGTGTGGATGAGGCCTCTCCATTGCTCTCGCGGTCGCCGTATGCCGCCAGCAAAGCGGCGGCGGAACAGTTGGTGCAGTCGTTTAGTCATGCCTACGACTTGCCGACCGTGGTTTTACGGCCATTCAATACTTACGGACCTTTTCAGAAGACCACCGCTGAGGGTGGCGTTGTGGCTATCTTTATAAAAGCCGCCTTGAAAAACCAACCTTTACAGATTTATGGCGATGGCGCGCAGACACGTGACCTGTTGTACGTCGAGGATTGCGCTCGATTTATTATCGCCGCCGGCTATAGCGAGCGGGCTAATGGTCAACTTTTCACGGCTGGTTCCGGCCGAGATATCTGCATCAATGACTTGGCGCAACTGATTAGCCGGGACAAGAGCAAGATTGTCCATGTCCCGCATATCCACCCGCAAGCTGAAATTCAGAAGATGCTGTGCAATCCAAAAAAGGCGGCGGCTATCCTCGGCTGGAGGCCCAGAGTATTATTGGAAGAGGGTATCCAAAAAACCACGGAATGGATTATTAATGAAACAACCCATTGAAAGGAAAGTAAAGGGGAGATAATCGATGCGTATTCTTATTACGGGCGCCGCCGGGCTTTATGGCGTGCATCTTGTCGATGAATTGGTTAAGAAAGACTATGTCTCGAGAGTGATTGGCGTAGACGATTTCTCGCGGCCGTTTGCCGTTGACGACGTCTTTTTTTCCTGCCCGGAATTGGCCAAGAAGTTCCTGCTGATGCGTGGACGTTTTCAAGATATCAGCGTGGAGAATTTTGATGCTTGGGATATTGATGTGGTTGTCCATCTGGCGGCCGGGGTCTCCATCCCGGAATCGATGAATCGTCCGGAGGACTATTTTTTCAATAATGAATATGGAACCTTTAAGCTGATTCATACCTTAGTAAAAACCAAGAAGCATCCCACCTTTATCTACGCCTCATCGCCGGAAGTGTACGGCAATCCTTGTTATGTCCCGATGGATATTAATCACCCGATGGACCCGCGCAGCACGTATGCGGTAACCAAACTGGCCGCGGAGAAACACTGCAAGGCGATTCACGATTGGTACGGTTACCCGGTTACCATTGTGAGAAACTTCAATACCTACGGTGAAAATCAGAACACAGAAGATTACTCGGCCGTCACACCGGCTTTCATTAAAAACGCGCTGCTCGGCGAACCTCTACGAATCGAGGGTGATGGCACGCAAACCCGCGACTTTATGTACGTACGAGACGCGGTGAATGCCTATACCACGATTATCGAGAAGCCTCAGGAAAGTCTGGGACAAATTTTTAATATTGGAACCGGCAAGCAGACCTGCATACGCGAGTTGGCCGAAACCATCGTAGACCTGGCCAATTCGTCATCGCCAATTATTTACGCGCCCGGCCGGACCGTAGATCTGTTCAGCCTGGAGGCCGATATTTCCAAGACCACCCAGCTCACGGGATGGGTTCCCAAATTCACGTTGCGGGAAGGGCTGCGGCGTGTGATCGATTGGTACAATAAGTTCGTGCTCTGCCCGGCCAATGCCGAAAGAGCTTATGCTGTGGTCCCCTTGAAAAGAGCGACCGTTCAGCACGTCGTATCCAACAAATCGTAATGATACGCTCTTGGAGTTAAATAAATGCGCATAGTGTTCATGGGTAACCATAATATGGGAGTGCTTTGCCTGAAGCGGCTGATTGATTTAGGCGAAGAAATTGTTGCCGTGGTCGCGCACCCGGATAACGATGATCCCCACGAGACCGTTTGGTACGACTCGGTAAAAGAAGTTGCAAAAAGTCATGGGCTGACCGTGTACCAACCTAACGATGCCAATAGCCCCGAATTTGTGCAACTCCTGAGCGGCTTGCAGCCGGACTTGATCGTCGTTGTGTCATTCCGTCAGATTTTGAAAAAGGCGTTGATCGCGGTTCCCCATAAGGGCGTCATCAACGTTCATCCTTCACTTCTCCCGAAATATCGCGGGCGCGCCAACATCGCCTGGGCGATTATTAATGGGGAGAGCAAGACCGGCGTGACCGTTCACTACATCGATGAGAAGATCGATACGGGACCAATCGTTGTTCAAAAAGAAGTGGACATTCTTTTTGAAGATACGGTGGCCACGGTCTTGGACCGGGTAACCAACATGTATCCGAACGCGCTGGCCGAAGCCTTGCGCAAGGTTAAAGAAGGATACAAGGGAAGCGTCCAAACGACGGAAGGCACCAGCTATTACGGGAGACGATATCCCAAGGATGGCTTAATTGACTGGAACCAGCCCGCCATGAGCATTTATAATCTCATACGAGCCGTAACGCATCCCTATCCCGGCGCGTTTACTTCCCTGGGTGGAAAAAATTTGTTCATATGGGCGGCGTTGCCCATTGAGGAGCCCACGGCGGGCGAGCCAGCGGGACGGATTCTTGAAGCGGCCCAAGGCCAAGGGTTCATAGTATCTACCGGCCGCGGTAAATTGCTCGTCAAACGGGCGCAGTTGGAAGGGGACGATGAGAAGGAAGCCTGGCAGCTCTTCCAGGATTGTAATTGGCAGGTCGGCGTTTCATTCAGTTAACGCCGCCGTGCCGATAACCACCCTTCTGATAATCCAAGATATTTTTATTTTGATGAGAGGTTAGAACATGATTCCAATAATGAGACCAGAGCTTCCCAAGTATGAGCTGATGGAAGCGCAGATTCGCGAGATCTTCACCACCGGTTTGATTACGAGTGGCAAATACGTTAAGCATTTTGAAGAGAAATCCGCCAAATATCTGGGCGTGGCGCATACCGTCACCGCCCCGAGCGCCACAGCCGGTCTAACGGTTGTGCTGAGCACGTTGCCCGAGGGTAGTGAAGTGGTCATGCCCGCGTATACCTTTTCGGCCACTTACGAAGTGGCTAAGTGGAACAACCTGAATCCCGTCCTGGTCGATTGCGATGATAGCTGCAATATTGATACAGATCTAATTGAGTCGGCCATAACGGAAAGAACCTCGGCGATCGTGGCGGTTCATATGTACGGCACCCCCCCCAACATAGATCGTCTTGAGCAAATTGCTCGGAAGAATAACCTGCGCCTTTTCTTCGATGCCGCCCACGCCTTTGGCTCCATGTATAAGGGCAAACACACAGGTGGTTTTGGTGACGCAGAGGTTTTCAGCTTGGGACCCACAAAAACCATGCCGGTCGGCGAAGGGGGATTGATCGCCACCAACCACGCCGGACTGGCCGAGCGCTTTCGCTTGTCGTGCACCCACGGTCACGGGCCGGATTCACTCGATTGCGAAGTCAAGGGGATTAACGGCCGGCTGCAGGAGATCAACGGCATCGTTGGAATTCACTTGTTGGATACGCTCGATAGCTGCATAGAGCGCCGCATAGAAATTGCTTTACGCTATAAGAAGATTCTGGGTAAGCTTCCGGGAATTTCCTTCCCGCGTGTACCGGACTATGTCAGAACTACCTATAAGGATTTTTCCATTTTTGTTGACAAGGAAAAGTTCGGAATGGACCGCGAGGAACTTTATGACTGGCTAAAGAAAGAGGGCATACAGACCAAGCGTTACTTCTTCCCGCCGATACACAAGCTGACGGTGGCCCAGGAAGCTTATAAGAATTTGCATTTGCCAAAGACCGAAAAGCTTTCTTACAATGTCCTCTCACTGCCCATCTTCACCCAGATGACGTCCGAGAATTTCGATAGCGTCTGTGCCGCGGTGGAGAAGGCCTATAATAGCCGGCACTAGACACAGGGGAGAATATTCGGTGATAGGCGTTGAGATTATTCCGCTTGAGGTTTATGAAGATGAGCGGGGCTCCCTAGCGGAATTGCTTAGGTCGGAACACCCGCTGACCAAAAAGGAATTTGGGCAGATTCACGTTTCGCGGGCTCACCCAACTTACACGAGAGGCAACCATTATCATACGAGAAAGTATGAATGGTTTAGCGTGGTCGGCGGCAATGGACTTTTGGCGCTAGAAAATGTGGAAACCGGTGAACGGGAGGAGATCCCTATGGGCGAGAAGAACATGGTGACGGTACGCATCCCGCCGGGAGTGGCCCATGGGATCAAGAATATCGGCGATACTACCATGTATCTGATTGTTTATAACGAAGAAACCTTTGATCCCAAGGATCCCGACACGTTCGCAAAGAAGGTGATCTGATCAAATGGCACGAAGAATCTCGATTACTCCCGTATACAACGAAGAAGAAGTAATCGTAAGAGTCCTGACCGAAATTCGCCAACATGTTGACTACATGATCATCGTCAACGATGGTTCCAGCGATTCCTCTAAAGAGAAAATTCTGGATTGGAAAAAAAATAACACCGGGATTTACTTCATTTCCTCCGAGAAGAACGAAGGCTGCTCCGTGGCGCTCAAACGCGGGTATGCTTTGGTCACTCACCTTTTTGAGACTCGGCAACTGGAAAAGGACGATCTCATCATCGAACTTGATTCCGACGGGCAGCATGACCCGGCGTACATAGCTGGCCTCTTTGAACTCTGGGAAAAGAATACAGATATTGATATCGTTCTTGCGCAAAGAGACTTCTCCAATTATCCTTTCTATAAATTGTTCGGTAACCGTGGTCTGACGTTCATTGCCAGTCTATTGGCCGGCTATCGCTACAATGATGTTGAGTCCAATTTCCGCGTGGCCCCGGCTTACCTCTTTTCCAAGCTGCTCAAGTATTACACGGGATATCGTTACAGCGCCGCTTTTGAGATTGGCATCATCTTTGGCCATTTGAAATTGAAGACCGACAATAACTACGTCGTCAAAGTCCCTTATTACCGCCCGCGCTCGCGCGCTTCGGACGGTTTTCATATTGTGGCGACCGGCCTTTACACGTGGCTAAGGTTAAAAATGGGCATCGAGAATAAGAATACGCGTTCCTTCGTCGAGGAGACGGTCCGGCGACTCGTCCCGTGATCTTTAGCCGCGCCATTCCGATGATCCGTCCATATAAAGACATTCTGATTATCCTCGGTTTTGTCCTGGCCATCACGCTGCCGTTCAGCAATAAAGCCTTCCATATCGATGACTCCGCCTGGCTCGCCGTGGCCAAGGACATTCTCCACAACCCTTATCAACCCTTCCACGGACGGGCTAGCCTGATTGATGAAGACCTGCAAGTTTTCGAGCACTTGAAAAAGACCCCGCGATCGTTTGAAAGGCTGTCGCATCCCCCACTGTTTCCCTATTTTCTGGCGTTGATCATTTACCTGACGCACTCGGTTGATGAACGGTCCTTGCATATTGCGTTCCTTTTTTTTGTAGGACTGGCCGCGGCGGCCGCTTATCTGTTGGCCAAGCGCTTCACCAAGCATCCGCTCTTCGCCTCTTTGTTGTTTATCGCAACGCCGATGTTCATGATCAGCGCGCATGGGCTGATGAACGATATCGCCATGCTGGCATTTTTTCTGATGGCCATACTGGCTTATATGAAAGGCGTTGATGAAAGGGCCGCCGCGCCTTTAGTCCTATCCGGTCTGTTTCTCGCCTTAGCCATATTGACGCGTTATATTGCCTTTGCGCTCATTCCGCTGCTTCTCGCCTATGCGCTTTTGAGGCAAAAAAAACTTTCTTGGCCCGCGCTGTTGCCGATAATTATTTCATTAATTATTTACGGGCTATGGGAGGTGAGCAACGTGATAAATTATGGCGGGATGCACCTACCGGCCAGCTCAAAGTTTGCCACGGCCTTTTTCGCCTCGACTAATTTCACCATCAGCCGCATTGGCGAGAACCTGGTGGCCGATTTGGCCGCCCTCGGCGGCGTAACCATCACGCCTGTGGCTATATTATGGCTCCATATCACCGGTCGCCGTTTAAGGATGGCGGTAATTCCCGGCCTCTTCGTATTGTTATTCTGTCTCGTCAAAGGCTTTCAAAACTATTGGATTTTTGTGACCTATACGACGGCGCAGATCTTACTTTTGTTGTTCTTTCTGGTAGCTGCCATCAGCATCGCCATGGATATCTTTACGTCAGGTATAGCGTCGATCGCAGCTTTGCTTTCCCGGAAATGTTTAACCGAAAGGGAGCGCCACATCGATGAGATATTTCTCTCTCTCTGGTTTGGCGGAATGTTGTTGGCCGCGGTAATCATCTTGCCCTTTGCCGCCACTCGCTATCTGCTCCCCCTGCTATGGCCCATGATCATTCTATGGGTTCGCCACATGGAAAAGACTATAGAGAAGTGGACGCCGCGATTTCGCCAGTTTTGTGTTGGCACGGTCGCAGTTACGGTCATGACTAGTTATGTCCTTGCCTATGCCGATTACAAATACGCCGGAGTCTACCGAAGGTTTGCGGCTTCCGTTGGCGAGCGCTATCGAACCGCTGGCCATCAACTATGGTTCGTGGGTGGAGACTGGGGGCTGCGTTTCTACATGGAACGAGAGAATTGTAATTATTTGTGGTCGCGTGGGGTGATGCCGCGCGCCGGCGACGTCATTATATGGCCGGCAGAGGCCATGCTGCGCGAGGTCCCGGCGGCCCTGCTGCCGTCGATAAGGCAAATAGCGGTGGAAGTATATCAGAGCCAAAATCCTATACGAGTGATGAACCGCAAAGCTAATGCCGGCCTTTATAGCAATGGCCAAGGCGCGCTGCCGTACAGCTTCTCGCGGGCGCCGCTTGAGGAATTTGTCATATTATCCGTCAAAGCACCGAGTTTCTTCTTGAGCAACCTTGGAACGGCCACCAAAGAGATCGCCAACCATGAGCCGGTGACCCTATCCTTAGTCGCCATTAACGGCGACGCTCGCCCAGCCATCTCCGAGTACCCACCAGGGAAGATCACTTACCAACTCGTTGTCCCGCCCAACACTCGCTTATCCTTTGCTGTTGCCTTGGATCCTACCATGTACCAACCCCACTTGGGCGATGGCGTCCGCTTTGAAGTAGCCATCACCTATGAGGGCGAAGAAAAGACGCTGTTCTCGAAATACATTGATCCCAAGAGCCGGACCGGCGATCGTAAGTGGCATACGGAACAGGTAGACCTCAGCGCCTATGGCGGGAAAGAGATTCTGTTAACCCTAGTTACCTTACCTGGACCGGCCGATAATGCGGACAATGACTGGGCTTACTGGGGCGACCTCGACCTCCTATCAAACTAAGTCCCGGCCTCGCTAAGGGCAGCCTACGCGAGCCAGGGTTCAAATGTTAAACAACGCGGGCGAGGGTTAACGCGTAGACGGCGCGGGCACCGGCAGCGCGCAGCGAGCGAGCGCATTCGGTCAGCGTGGCGCCGGTGGTGAAGACGTCATCAACTAACAAGAAGGCGTTGTTTTCAATTCTTTTGGGATAGCGTGTCTGAAAAGCGCGATGGATGTTGCGGGCTCGAGCCTTCTTGTTTTGGCCGGATTGCGGCGGCGTGGCGCGCCAGCGGGTTAGGACGGTGGGATCGTATGGAAGCCGTATACGGCGCGCCAGCTCCTTCGCCATCAACTCCGATTGGTTGAAGCCGCGCTCCCGTAAGCGTGAGGCGTGCAACGGCACCGCCACGATGGCGTCCGCGGGCATATGTATTCGGTGCTCTTGATAGACATGAAAAAGCAGGTCGCTTAAGCGGTGGGCTAAATTTCTCCGCCGGCCGAACTTGAAAAGATGAATCGCCTCGCGCAACGGTCCTTCGTAATAGGCCGCGGCGCGGCCTATATCAAACGGATAGGCTTCAAACAGACATTCCCCGCAGCGCGGAGGGCTCGCCATCTGTTGATATCCCGCCGGCAATGGCAGGCCGCAGCCATGGCAAATCGGATTCTCAATCCGTCGAATGCCGTCCCAACAATCCTCACAAATGGACGCGTTGCGCGACTGGGCAACAAAAGCGCCGCAGATCTTGCAGAAATCCGGATAGACGAGCGAAAGAACCCCATCAAGGGCCGTTCGCAGTTTTTGGAGGCTCATATGTTGCACCCGCCAACCGCACCGCCCTTGTTGTCATTCTACTTTGCGCACCTTCACGCGATTCGGCGCCCAGGGACAGCTCCGCGCAAAGGTGAATCCTCTATAACCTATCTACATCCTGCACGAGCGTTTGCGTGTGCTCGTTCAGCAGAGCCCACACTCGCCGTAGGTGTGCCTCGGTGGTTCGTATGTTTCCGATGGTCAAGCGCAAAACCGTGCGCCCTTGCAGCTTGGTCGAAGAAAGATACGCTTGTCCGGTCTTATTGACCTCATCCAATAACTTCTCATTAGCAAGATCAATGGCCTCATTTAGCCGCGTACGGCCTTTCTCAGAATCCATGTCGAAAGAATCGCCTAGTGCTTTGGGCACCCAACGAAAGCACACGGTGCTGAAGGGCACCGGCGCCATCCGTTCAAAGTCCGCCTGTTGGTCGACCCATTTGGCGAAGTGCTGCGCCAAGCGTATGTGCTCGCGTAACCGTCGCTGCAAGCCCTCGACTCCAAAATAGCGGATCACAAACCAAAACTTCAGCGCCCGAAAACGGCGGCCCAATTGGATGCCATAATCCATGTAGTTGCGCACATGCTCACCCTCGGTGGTTTGCAGATAATCGGGAACCAGGCTAAAAGCCGACCGCAAAATCTCCATGTGCCGACAATAGAGCACGCTAAAATCAAATGGGGTGAACATCCACTTGTGTGGATTAAGCACTAACGAATCCGCCGCTTCGCAGCCGTCGAGAATAGGTCGGCATTCCGGCAGAATAGCCGCGGAGCCGGCGTACGCCGCATCGACGTGCAGCCACAATTGATGCTCCCGGCAAATCGGCGCCATCGCCGCTACCGGATCCACGCTGGTAGTAGCGGTGGTGCCGACGGTGGCCACGGCGCAAAATGGTTTTAATCCGGCGGCACGGTCTTCCGCGATGGCGGCGCTCAGCATATCGGGCCGCAGGCGATACGCATCATCGACCGCGATTTTGCGAATATGATTTTGACCAATGCCGAGCAGAATCGCCGCCTTCTCAATCGAAGAATGCGCCTGCTCGGAAACATATAATCGAAGCGGCGGAACATCTTGTCGTCCGGCCAGGCCATCGGTGCGGATTCGATAATTGGGAATCGCCGCGCGCGCCGCCGCCAGCGCGCAGAGGCTGCTGATGGACGCCGTGTCCATCAGAACACCGGAGAATTCGCCGGACAGCCCCAGCATTTGCCGCAGCCAATCCAACACCACCTCTTCAAGCTCAGAGGCCGCCGGACACGTCTTCCACAACATGGCGTTGATATTGAGCGCGCCGCTGAGCAGCTCGCCCAGAATCCCCGGCCCTGGCGCCGATATGGCGAAGTAGGCCATGAAGGCGGGATGGTTCCAGTGCGTCACTCCAGGGATAATCAGCTTCTCAAAATCCTCCAGGATTTCATCAAAGGACTCGGCTTGTAGGGGTGGTTGTGGCGGCAACTGACGGGCAATGTCGCCCGGTCGAACCTGCGCCAACACCGGATAACTTTCCGCGTTTTTTAAATAATCGGCGATCCAGTCGATAAGCCGATAGCCATACGCGCGAAAGGCCTCGGGGCTCATGTCGCCGATCTCAGGCGCCATAGGGTCGGCATCTTTTTTCATGAAGGTCCCTCGATTCTAAGCCAAAGGGAGATATTACAATAAATCGTTTCAATTAGAAAGTGGGCACATCCCGGTGAGGTCGCAGGTCTGTATGAGTGAATAAATATAATACTTAGCCGCGTAGCGGCTGATTGAATTTAGGCCGGCCTTTCAAGGCCGGTATAGCCGATCCCGAGCCCACCGCCCGTCGCGTAGCGACGGTTGAAACACACACGGCCGGAATTCAACCGTCGCTACGCGACGTGCGCTCCACCGGTCCTCACCCGCAGGCCCTAAAGGACCTGCCTAAATTCAGTTGTCCCTACGGGACCATAACGAATGAGCAGTCAGCATCTGACAAGATGAAATTGTGCTGAACCAGGCAAAACATGTTCTGGAGGTCCGGTTTTACCCTTATTCATGCGAGTGGTTGACGGTTTTGAAGCCCCATCCAACATGGCCTCTCCCTTCTCACCACAGAGGCACGGAATTCACGGAGGAATACGGCCGTTATACACTCTTTCTCTTGTTTTGTGATCTTGTACCAATGCATTTCTTGGCTGCGGAGTGGCCTCTGTTGCAGCCGTCATGTACACTGTAAGCGTCGGCTGTCGCAAGTTAACGCTGCGCGGGCGGCCGGCACAGAAATGCGAACGAGAACGATAGCACACCATACTGATCAGAAACGGAAGAGGTGAGAGCCATGCGTGCCGTCGTCCAAAGGGTGCAAAGCGCCACAATTAAAGTAGCGAGCGAGACGGTAGGAGCCATTGGACCGGGATTGCTGGTCTTGCTGGCCGTCGGCAAATCGGATACGACCAAAGATGCCGACTTCTTGCTAAACAAGATCCTGCACTTACGCGTGTTTGACGATGCTGAAGGCAAGATGAACCGATCGGTTGATGATGTTCAAGGCGAGCTCTTAATTGTCTCGCAATTTACTTTGTATGGCGATTGCCGCAGAGGACATCGGCCTTCCTATTCCGCGGCGGCCGACCGTGAGAAGGCCTTGGCCCTCTATGAATATTTCGTCGCCGCGGCGCGTACGCGCGACCGCCGCGTGCAAACCGGCATATTCCAGGCCCATATGGAGGTTCAGCTCATCAACGACGGACCTGTCACCATCCTGCTCGATAGTCAACTTCTTTTTTAACGCCAGCGGCCAGTTATGAAGCAACTTGGAAGGCCGACGGCCTCAAGGAGGTGGGAGACATGGAACTCAATGGTAAAATCGCTCTGGTAACCGGCGCGGCTAGGCGTGTGGGGAAAGTTATTGCTCTGACGCTGGCGCGGGGCGGCGCACACGTCGCCATCACTTACAATCACTCTGAAAAAGAGGCGCGGGCCACTGTGGCCGAAATAGAAGCGCTCGGTGTGCGGTGCCTGGCTTTGCAAGTAAACTTATCTCAGTCCGGGGCTGTAGATAAAATGGCCGCCTTAGCCCTCGAGCGCTTTGGCCGCGTGGACATTCTCGTCAATAACGCCGCCGTGTTCCTTCGCACGCCATTGGCCACGCTCAGGGAAGCGGATTGGGATGACACGATGAACGCCAATCTTAAGGGTCCTTTTTTAACCGCGCGCGCGTTTGGCCAACGTATGGTAAAGCAGGGCTCCGGCAAGATTATCAATATTGGAGATTGGGCCGGTGTGCGCCCTTATGTGGACTATATTCCCTACTGCGTTTCTAAAGCCGGCGTGATTGCTTTAACCAAGAACCTGGCTCTGGCACTGGCGCCGCAGGTGCAAGTGAATTGCGTTTGCCCAGGGCCCGTGCTCCCGCCCGAGGAATACAGTGAGGCCGACCGCGCCGAAATCATCGCGGCCACTCCTCTGAAGCGACTCGGCAGCCCAACAGATATCGCCGCGGCTGTGCTGTTTCTTATTGAAGGCAGCGATTTCATAACTGGATCGATACTGATGGTGGATGGCGGGCGCCTGATCGGACCCTCTTGAGAACTCCGTGTGCGAGAAGCCATCGAACTTGTGCCGATCTCGGCATTGCGGATAAAACCCTATTCGTTAAACTAAACTACGAAGCGTTATTAAGCACGATCTCCAACCCGCCAAAGTTTTGATTGCACCCTACCAGAAGCGGAGTATAATCCGATTAGCCTGGTCCAGGGGATAGGGTGTTATAAGATCGGGTAAGCTGTTGTGGCGGGCATTCGTTAGAATAAAAAAGGGCACGTGCTTAAGAAGCTCCTCTTGCTTTAACCAGGCATGAAAGGCTTAGGTTGTTATAGCCAATGTGTCAGTAAAGCGCAAATTCAGATCGAAAGCAGCGCAAGGAAGAAAATCGAGGCAACGGCTTAAACGCTCCGGGTGATAAAGACGCCCGCCCTTGCGAAGCGGAGATCGTTCCCAAGAACAAGAGCGCCTTTCTTCACTAGAGAGCTTGGTCGGGAGAATTTTATATGAAAATTTATAACTGAGATTCGATCATAAGCCAATCAGACGGTAGCGGAGCCGGCCTCGCACAGGGGCTCTGGAGTTTGGACATTGGCCACAGCCCCGCGCGATCCTTTCGTCCCCACCACTGCGAGCGGGCGCCCGCCATAGCCCGAAGCTGGTTCGCGTAGCTCTGAAGGAGCGAGATATAATAGCCAGGGGCAAGCGAAAGCGCCGCCCCTGGTAGGTAAGATTATATAAGTTATAAGCCCTGAAAGGGCGCGCTACCCTTCGGCGCGAT
>JACOSC010000334.1 GCA_016179055.1 Acidobacteriota bacterium | reverse complement strand
CGTCTGCTTACGATAACGCGGACCTGTCAGATGCAACAGCGAAATGCCTTAGCGTATCTGACCGATGCTATCCGTTGCCACCGACGTGGTCAAGCCGTCGCCTCCTTGCTGCCAAAGGCATAACCCCCCTGAACTGTTACTTATTTTCAATATTCTTGAATCGGAGAAATCTGCAATCGAGAGGGCTTCTGATGACGGCGGTCAGTGGATTGCGGATGGGTGAACCGGTTCGTTATTCCGAAATCCGTAATTCACCATCCGCAATCCGTAGGGGGGGATGCCTGACCGCCAATGGCCGACTATTCACGTTTTCAACTATCCGCAATACCGACCGGCTTCGATCATGTGGTCGGCAATACGCCGTTTGATTTGTATGGTATTGATGGGAGTATATCGGGTAAAGCGCTTCATCGCCGCAATCTGGCCTCCCAACGCCTCGCCCTCGGTGATGGCGGCGAGCACCTGTTTGGCCGAGTTCTCGATACGCATCATGGCATCATTGATGAACACGCGGGTGATATCGATTTGAATAGACGTCTTGGCTTCGCCTTGGTTGGCGACTAGCTTGAGCGTTCGTAGCAGGGCGCTTTCCATGGCATAAATATCCATGATCATGTCCGCCAGATAGCTGGTAATCTCCTGTTGCTTGTCCATCGAGTCCATGTATTTTTGGACGGCGGCGCCGGCCGCCAGCAACAGCGCTTTCTTGGCGCGCGACACGGCGGCTTTCTCGACGCCGAGGTATGAGTCGTCCGCTTCTGGCGTATAGCGCCCTTCGGCGATTTCCGCCATCAGATTTTGCACCGCGGGAATCAGCGGCAAAGTGTTTTTCATCGCGCGTTTCAGCACCATGCCGGTAATGAGCATGCGATTGATTTCATTGGTGCCTTCGAAGATCCGATTAATACGGGCATCGCGATAGGCCCGCTCGATCGGGTATTCTCGGCTATAACCATACCCGCCAAAAATCTGGACCGACTCATCGACGACATAAGAGAGAATCTCACTGCCCATAACTTTCAGAATGCTGCATTCAATGGCGTATTCCTCAATGGCGCTCAGTATGTGTTCCGAGTCGTCGACATCGATTCCTTTCAGCGCTTCGTTGGCCAAGCCCACCGTGCGATAGGCCATGCTTTCCCCAACCCATGTGCGAATGGACATTTCGGCGATCTTATTCTTGATAGCGCCGAAGCTGGCGATGGGCTTGCCAAATTGGCGCCGCTGAATAGCGTAAGGGATGGATTCGCCCATAGCGGTCTTGCTCCCGCCGATACAACCGACGCCGAGTTTGAACCGGCCCAGGTTGAGCACGTTAAAGGCCACCTTATGGCCCTTGCCGATTTGACCGATGACATTCTCCACCGGCACCGGCACATCTTCCAGAATGAGCGTGCGTGTAGAAGAGCCTTCGATGCCCATCTTGGGCTCCTCTTTTCCCGTGGAGACACCAGGATAATCTTTCTCGACCAGGAAACAACTGAATTTTTCGCCGTTGACCTTGGCGAATACAATAAAGATGTCGGCAAAGCCCGCGTTGGTGATCCACGCTTTCGTGCCGTTGAGAATGTAATGCTTTCCGTCGGCGGTCAGCCGCGCCGTGGACTTAGCGCCCAGGGCGTCCGAACCGGATTCCGGCTCGGTGAGCGCATAAGCCGCCAGCAATTCGCCGGTGGCCAGCTTCGGTAAATACTTGCTCTTCTGTTCTTCGGTGCCAAAGAAAAGAATCGGCCAAGTACCGATTCCGGTGTGGCCGCCATGGGACACGGCAAAAGAGCCCACGCGGGTGAGCTTTTCGGCTACGACCATGGAACTGATCTTATCTAAACCCAGCCCGCCGTATTTTTCTGGAATATCAATAGCGAGCAAACCCAGCGTCGCCGCCTTGCGGAGCAGTCCGACGGTCACGTCGAAATTCTTGTGCTCCATCTCTTCGATTCGCGGCGCCACCTCATTTTCCATGAAGTCTTCAATGGTCTTACGGATCATCAGATGTTCTTCCGTGAACTCTTCCGGCGTGAAGATAGCCTCCGGCGCCGTCTCCTCCACCAAAAAACTTCCGCCCTTTTTAATGGCGGTCGTCGATTCCAAAGCAGGTATGTTCATACTTATTGCTCCTTATAATGCAATCGTGGGATTGCAACGGTTCACGGTCGGACTTAACCGGCTCCTGCGTTTCGCCGCCGCGCGCAGTCTGCACGCGGCCGTTGCCATCCCCATAAATTTCTAGGCGACCCGTTCGAAAATCCCCGCGGCGCCCATGCCGCCGCCGACGCACATGGTGACCAGACCAAATCGTCCTCGGCGTCGTTCGAGTTCATTGAGAATGGTAGCGGTCAACTTGGCGCCGGTGCAGCCCAGGGGATGGCCCAGCGCTACGGCCCCACCATTAACGTTGACTTTGTTGATATCCAAGCCCGCGGCTTTTATGACGGCCAGAGCTTGCACAGCAAAGGCTTCGTTAAGCTCAATCACATCGATATCGTCGAGCTTTAATCCGGCCATACGGAGCGCCTTGGGGATGGCGGCCACCGGCCCAATGCCCATAACTTCCGGGCGCACACCCGCCGTGGCGAAGGCGACGAACCGCGCCATCGGGGCCACGCCTAAACTCTGGGCGCGCTCACGCGACATGACGACCACGGCCGCCGCGCCATCACTCATTTGCGAGGCGTTGCCGGCCGTAACAGTTCCACGGGCGTGAAAAGCCGGTTTTAGCTTGGCCAGGCCTTCGAGCGACGTGTCCCGCCGCGGTCCTTCATCCACCGAATAAACCAATTCTTTAGTTTCCTTCTTTCCTTCCCCGTTCAAATCCGTAATCCGTACGTGGAGCGGAATCGATTCATTCTTGAACTTGCCTTGCTCGATAGCGGCCAGTGCGTTCTTATGGCTGCGCAGCGCGAATTGATCCTGCTCCTCCCGCGTAATGTTGTATTGCTGGGCCAAGTTCTCTGCCGTCAAGCCCATGGCGAGGTACGCATCCGGATAATGTTCCACCAAGTACGGATTGGGAGCCACCCTAAAACCGCCCATGGGAATCAGACTCATACTCTCCGTGCCTCCGGCAACAATCACCTCGGCCGAGCCGACCATAATGCGCTCGGCAGCAAAAGCGATCGCTTGCAGACCGGAAGAGCAAAAACGGTTGATCGTGATGGCGGAGCATTCCACCGGCAATCCGGCTCTCAGGCTGGCATTCCGAGCCACGTTCATGCCTTGCTCGGCTTCCGGCATGGCGCAACCCAGAATCACATCTTCCACGTCCTCCGGCTTAAGTCCCGGGACGCGGTCGATTACCTCTTTAATAACGACCGCAGCCATATCGTCCGGACGGGTTGATCGCAAGCTTCCGCGCGGCGCTTTTCCTATGGCCGTCCGAACGGCCGCTACAATGACGGCTTCTTTCATAAGACCTCCCCTGAAAATATCTCAGCCAAACAGAACCGGGAGCGGTAGCGACCGGGTATGTATCACCCCAGTCCTACACGGCCCGACCACCCGCCCACTACCGCAGGCGGTTCCGGTTTCATTCGTCAATCCACAATTAGTTACGCAGTGGTTTCCCATTTTGCAGCATATACATGATGCGCTCCTGCGTCTTGGGCTCTCCAGCCAACGACAGGAAGGCCTCGCGTTCAAGATCCAACAGATACTGCTCCGAGACTTTAGTCGGCTGCGATAGGTCGCCGCCGGTAAGAATATAAGCCAGCTTCCTACCGATGTGCGCATCGTGCTCGGAGATGTAGCCGGCGCGCTGCATGAGATGGATACCCAGTTTGAGCGCCGACAGTGCGGATTCGCCGAGCACCGGAACATCGGTGCGAGGGCGGCCCGGCTTGTAGCCCATACGTACCATGGCCAGCACCGCTTGCTTGGCATCTTCAATCAGGCGCGCCTTGTTCATGCTGAGACCATCGGTCTCTCGCAAGAAGCCGAGCTTACGCGCTTCCAGAGCGCTGGTGGCGACTTTGGCCATGCCGATGGTTTCGAACGTGCGCTTAACGTGGGGAAAGAGGTCAACGTTCTCGCCTTTAGGCGAGAGATCCACAGTGCGCAACAGTAATTCCTTGGTGCCGCCGCCGGCGGGAATGAGTCCCACGCCGACCTCGACCAGGCCGATGTAAGTTTCCGCGGCCATTTGCACGCGGCTGCCGTGGAGCGTAATCTCGCAGCCGCCGCCGAAGGTCATGCCAAACGGCGCCACAACCACCGGCTTAGGCGAGTAGCGCAATGCCATGTTCAAGTCTTGAAACGCCTTGGCGGCCATATCAATGCCGGACCAGTTCTGCTGGCCGGCTTCCATCAACAGCAACATGATATTGGCGCCGACGCAGAAATTTTCGCCCTGATTGCCGATGACCAAGCCCGCAAAGCGCGCGTCGACTTCGGCGAGTGCGTCCCGCATCATCTCCAAGGTCTCTCCGCCGATAGCATTCATCTTGGAATGGAATTCCAAGCCGGCGACGTCGTCGCCTAAGTCGATGAGGCTGGCGCTGTCGTTGCTCTTTACCACTTTATTGCGCGATTTCAAATCGGCCAGGATGGTAACGCCCGGGGCCGCGGCCATCGGCCTGTACTCCGCGCTATAAAAATCAAAATAGGCGCGTTTGCTTTTGCGCGCCTGATAGAACGATTTTTTCTTGGAATCCAGCAGCTTCTGCACGATGGGCGGAATTTCTTTTTTGCCTTCCGCCTGAAGCCGCTTAACCACTTGAGGCACGCCCAGCGCGTCCCAAGTTTCAAACACACCATACTCCCAATTGAAGCCCCATTTCATGGCGTTGTCGATGCTTACAATATCATCAGCAATTTCCGGCACGCGGTTGGCCGTGTAAACCAGCACTTCGCTGAGGATCTTCCAGACAAACTGTCCGACGCGCGTGTTCTGATGCTCAAAAACCAGCGCCCGTATGCGCTCACGGGGATCCTCAATATTCTTCACGGCATCGAGCTCGGCCAATTCCGGCTTTTGCTGCGGACGATATTCCAGCGTGTTGTAGTCGAGGCTCAGTATCTGCGTCCCCACGCCTTTGATCTTTTCTTTCTTGTAGAAACCCTGGCCGGTCTTATCGCCTAACCATCGGTTCGCCACCATTTTTTCGATGAAGGGAGGAATTATGAAGAGATCACGCTTCTCATCGAGTGGCGAATTTTGGTAAAGGTTCTTGACAACGTTGGTAAATGTGTCGAGACCGGCCAGATCAAACGTGCGAAAGACCGCGCTTTTCGGGCGCCCGAGCGCCGGACCAAAGATCTTGTCAACTTCTTCAATCGTGAAGCCGTCTTCCATCATAATCTTTATCGTTTGCATGGCGCCGAGAGTGCCGATGCGATTGGCAATAAAATTCGGGGAATCCTTAGCCAACACCACTCCTTTTCCGAGCGTGTAATCGCAAAAGTGTGTGAGGAACTGGGTCACTTCGGGAAGGGTTTCCGGCGTGGGGATAATCTCGAGCAAGTTCATGTAGCGCGGGGGATTAAAGAAGTGCGTGCCGAGCCAATGACGTCGAAAGTCTTCGGAGAGTCCCACGGCGATCGATTGCAACGGCAGGCCGGACGTGTTGGAAGTAACCATGGCATACGGTCGCCGATAGTGGTCAACCTTCTTTAATAAGCCTTGCTTGACTTCCAAATTTTCAACCACGGCTTCGATAATCCAATCCGCATCGGCCAAGGCGGGCAGATCGTCTTCGAAGTTGCCCAGTGTAATCAGTTGCGCGGTTTCGGGCGTGAAGAAAGCGGCGGGCTGGGCATTCTTTGCGGATTCCAATCCCAGGCGGGCGATTCGGTTGCGCACGTCGCGGTGGTGCAGCGATAACCCTTTGGCCTGTTCGTCGGCGGTGAGTTCACGTGGCGCAATATCCAATAGGCGCACTTCAATTCCGGCGTTGGCCAAATGGGCCGCAATCTTGGCGCCCATCACGCCGGCGCCCAAGACGGCCGCTTTCTTAATACGATTGATCATGAATGTTTCCCTCCTTGGTTATTGAGAAGCCCATTAAAAATAATGTCGATGACCGCGTTGGCGGTAGAGGCTAAATGATATTTCTTGGGACTCAATATCCAATTGGTGACCATTTCGTCGAGAGCACCGAAAAAAACCTTGGCGACCAGCTTGGTTGGAATTTCCTTGCGGAACTCGCCCTTGCCCTGCCCTTCCTCGATGATGTGGCGAATGATGTCCAGGTAATCGGATAGCTTAGTGACGGAAAAGGTCTCCATGAATTTGGTTGATTGTCGCAGCTCCACTTGAAAGACGATGGCTAGGTTTCGATCGCGTCCCAACATTTCCAGATGGCGACGGGCCACTTGCCGCAGCTTCTCGACCGGGTCGCGGATGTGCTCCAGATCTACGCGCCCGTTGTGTATGGCCGTATCCATCGTATGATTAAAGATGGAGATCAGGATATCGCTCTTGTTCTTGAAGTAGAGGTAGACGGTGCCGTCGGCCACGCCGGCTTCCTTGGCGATGTCGGAAACTTTGGCGTTGAAGAAACCATTCCGGGCAAAGACATCGATACCGGCCCGTAATATGGCCTGATACTTGAAATCGGATTTGCGGCGAGCCGGTTTTCCGTTCTCGCTTTTCTTTTCTTTCCTTGGCGAAGCTAATGGCGTCATAGCTCTACCTTGATGAATGAGCCGTCATTCATTTTCTCATCCGGCGAGAAAAAAAGCAAGCGAAATTTTTTCATTCTTATTTGCGGCAAAAAAATGGTTCGCCAAAAAGCGCACAAGGCAAAAGCGGGAAAGTGGAAGCGGCATCCTGCCGCTTATCTTAAATACTTGAGAGTGACGAGTTCTCAGCTACTTTGACCAGCCTTTTTCCCAGCGGCCATTTTCAATCGTGACAATTCGATAGACAGTTTAATCAACCGGTCGAACAGCTTTCGGTATCGTTTGAAATTGGCCGTCTCGATCT
>JACOSC010000333.1 GCA_016179055.1 Acidobacteriota bacterium | reverse complement strand
GGGACGAGGCGGCAACTGGAGGAAACGGTCTGTCTCTTCTGGGAGCACCTCGTCTACTCGACAGGGGCAGAGCGCGCAGCGCGTCGCCCCTGGAAAGGAAATCACCCAATGTGCCTAAGCCCTGTATGGGCGCAATAGAGGAGACGAATGCAATGTCGGCCTTATTCCGCCCCTTCAGGGCTTCTACGCAAATTTTAACTTTCCAGGGGCGACGCGCTTCGCGCTCTGCCCCTGGCTATCTTAATGACGCTCCTTCGGAGCTGCGAGTACGAGCGCCCGGGAAGTATTTAGTATCCAAACTCCAGAGCCCCGTAGGGGCGACATGTGGACCACGATGGACAACCACATGCCGCGCCTTAGAAACTTCCGCAGTTTCTCTTTGGCATCTGCGTGCCATTAGGCCAAGCTGGGGGACTCCTACGGAGCTTACATCGTGCCGAAATCACACCCTCTCGTGGTCAGTCGTGGACGCTTTATGACATATTTGAAGCCGGAACTAAGGTAGACCTTAGAAGGTTTGTGAGCGACGGCAAACCGAATGCAGGGCGCCTTGCCGCAACGAGAGCGCCTAAAGAATTCTTTAGCTTGGAGGCCATATGGAGAAGAACCACATGCTTGAAAGCTTGGATGTAAGTCACCATCTGCTTTACAGTTGGACTTATGACGAGTGCTTTCCTGAACTGCGCCAGTTGTACGAGAAGGCCAAGAAAGAACAGTGGAATGCGGCGCAAGATTTGGATTGGTCCATCTCCGTCGATCCCGAATCGGAGACGTTTCCCGACACGATCCAGCCCATCTATGGAAGCGATTTATGGGAACGAATGACGGATCAGGAAATTCGCCGGTTTCGTTTGGAGACCCGCTCCTGGACACTCTCGCAACTATTGCATGGCGAACAAGGCGCTCTGATGGCGGCCTCGCAGCTAATCAACACCACGCCCTGGATGGATGCCAAGCTTTACGGCTCAACGCAAGTCATGGACGAGGGCCGTCATGTCGAAGTCTTTTCGCGCTATTTACGAGACAAGATCGGCAAGGCCTATCCGGTCAATCCCTACTTGAAGAAGCTGCTTGATATCACGCTGACCGATAGCCGCTGGGACATGAAGTATCTCGGCATGCAGGTCCTCATCGAGGGCTTGGCGCTCGGGGCTTTTGCGGCGCTGGCCAAGTTCTCCGTGGAGCCACTTCTGCAGCAGTTGCTCCGCCGCGTAATTCAAGACGAAGCGCGGCATGTGGCCTTCGGCGTCATCTCGCTACGCGGCTACTATGCACAGATGCCTGCGGCAGACCACCGGGATCGCGAAGATTTTGCCTACGAAGCCTGCGCCATCATGAAAGATCGCTTCATCAGCTTGGAAGTGGCCGAAGTTATGGGTATGCCGGTCGATCACTACCACGAACTGAATTTGCAGTCACAAACTATGAGAGAGTACCGACTGTTTCTCTTTACTCGCCTAGTTCCAAATTTGAAACGATTAGGATTATTGACGCCGCGCATACGGCCGAGGTACGAAGCCCTCGACCTGCTGAAATTTGAGGACCTGGATCCGGACACCGACAGCCTGTCGGCGGCGAGCTAAGCGCCGAGTATCCGAAAATGTTCTGAGAGGCTCTTAGTATCTGACAAGATGAGATTGTGCTGAAACGGGCTAAATTTTTTGAGGTAGCCTTCCACGCATTATTCATCTGGATAAACCGGCCGCGTAGCGGCCAAATGACTATAGCCGTGCCTTTCAAGGCACGGTAGGTCCGGCGGCGGAAATCTCTTTCGTCGCGTAGCGACGATTGAACCGCAGCCGTGGAATAGAAATTATGGCCGATACCTTCACTCCACGACCGCATCGTCGAGCGTTATTTATGGGACTGAATTTTCTAGGGTGCCGGTAGAACGCCATGATCGGCGGAATCAATCGTCGCTGACGCGACGGGGCCTATTGGGGGCCCATGGGACCCGTGTCCTAAAGGACACGGCTAAAGTCAACGGGCCGCTACGCGGCCGGTTTATCTAGCCTTCAGGTCGTCGACATAATCTGGGTAAGGACAAGGCGGACGAGTGGGGCTATTACGTGGCGACCCTGTCCCATGTGGTATACCGAGATTTATTGAGAGCAACTTTTTACCTGGTTGGTTCCGGCTCGTCCGGATTAGGGCTTGGTTGGAAATGAATTTGACCGAATGAGCTTTTATTACCGATTCATAGAACTTTGCCGTCAATGGCCTGCGGCCCCGGCGAACGCACCGGCCGGAAATAAAATCCTTTTGTGTTGCGGTGGAAGCGGTTAAAACTTTCCGCCGCTCATGCCATGAAATCCCCGCTGCCGTTCCCGCCATAAAAACAGATTTATGTACGCGCTTGGTAGTTCTCAATCGCGGCAAGCATCTCTCGATTGGTATGGAACTTGAATTCTTCCAGACCTCGCTGTTGGGCCATTTCCCGTTCAACGCTTTCCAAGATCTTGATGTCCTGTTTAGTGACGGCTTCGGCCTGCCGAGCCGAGATTAAAGCGCGCAGTTTCTCCACTCTTTCTCGCACCTGAGAAATACCAATAGGAGACCGGGCTACCATATACTTGCTTACGGCCTCACTGCACAGATCGCCATCGCGTTTGGCAATGCCGACGAGTCCTTCGCTGGCGTTGCGGCACCAGCCTGTCACAAACACGCCTTCCAGGGCCGTTCCGCTTTGCGGATCGAAAACTTGGAAGGAGGGGGCGCCCTCGCGCCCAGCACCTGCGCCGGTAGGGATGATTCCATCCTTGATCGGCAACCCCAGCCGATCATCCACGCGATCGCCGACCGCAAACACCACCGAATCACAGGGAAACTCATAGGTCGTGCCGAGCGGCCGCGCGATGACATTATCGCCTTGCCGTTCCAACCTTGTATCCTGCAGTGTAAGGGCGCGTACACGGCCGGCAGCATCGGTTAGCACGCGTTCCGGGCTGGAGAGAAATCGAAAGCTCATGCGTGATTGGCTACTGGCCGGCTCACACTTGGTAAATTCGCCAAGCACTTGGTCCAGTATGGCCACGGGATTCTGGCCGCCATTTATCAGCATCTGCCGAATCCGGTCGAATTCGGCGAGCACGGCGGCGCGGTCGATATTGGCACAAACATGGCGAATTTCTTTTTCGTCATATTTGCGCTCAGCCGGTCCTCGCCGGGCTATAGCCGTTACTTGCCTGACGTTGCGATAGCGAATGAGCCAATGCGCAATGTCGACCATAACGTTCCCGATGCCAACCACGGCCACATGGTCTCCAACCTTATAAGTACGCTCGCTGAAAGGGGGCAAGCCATTGTAATGATATACCAACTCCTTAGCATGGAAGACCCCATCGGCGCTCTCCCCAGGGACTGAAAGAGATTTCGTGCCTTGCGCGCCGGCCGCGAAAATGACGACGCTGGGTTGTAGCCGGCGCAATTCATCAAAACTTAAAACCTTGTCGTTTCCGATGGGCACATTGCCGAAATACTCGACATTTTCCCGCGCGATCAGCTCGCGATAGCGCTTGCGCAAACCTTCCTTCATTTTATGCTTGCTGGGAAAGATGCCGTATTCGGCGAGGCCGCCAAATTTAATATCTCGATTTAGGACCACCACATAATGTCCGGCTTTGGATAGATTTTCAATAACCGACATTCCGGCAGGACCCGCACCGATTACAAAAGCAAGATGTCCGGTATGATTGCTAATACTATAGTTCATAGAACCCTCAAATTCTTAATGGCACATGATCGTCATGCCCGCATTAACTTCCGCTTAGTATCCACGACTAAAAAAATCGCAGGAGAATATTACCGTAATTTACTCGCCGCGTAAATTGGTAGCGCCTTGATTGAACGATTATTGGAAGATATTTCGGCAACGCCGGCTCAGGTCATGCGCCGGCGGGTCTGCGTTTATCTATTGTTCGTAACGCACTCGTCCCTGGTTGTGGAGAAGTTGGACACTACAGATAAGGGTGAAGAGCCGCCGCCCAAGAGCATGAGAACGCCGAATGAAGGGCGGAGCCCGAAAAATATATTGCAAGCTGACGTTCGATCATAAGCCAATCAGACGGTAGCGGTGCCGGCCCCTCACGGGGCTCTGGAGTTTGGACATGGGCCACAGCCCCGCGCGATCCTTTCGTCCCCGCCACTTCGAGCGGGCGCCTCGCCATAGCCTGAAGCGGGTTCGCGTAGCTCTGAAGGAGCGGGCTATAATAGCCAGGGGCAAGCGCCGCGCCGCCCCTGGAATGTACGATTACATAAGTTATAAGCCCTGAAAGGGCGGGATACCCTTCGGCTCGATGAATACGTATGGAAGAAAACGACGGCGGCCTAGTATATCGTTTCATTGAAACATATCCATTATGCTGAGAGGGCTTCGAACTTTTTC
>JACOSC010000072.1 GCA_016179055.1 Acidobacteriota bacterium | reverse complement strand
TGTGGATATTCTGTGGGATTACTTTGAGTTTTCCCGTTCATAACCTTTGGTTATTAGGAATGCTGATCTTAGCTGGGCTGGGGACGGCCGGAATCAAAATCTCCCTGCCTAACATCACCGGCACCATATCGATGTCGTTTGCCTTTGTGTTGACAACCATGGTGCTGCTCGGACCCAAGGAAGCTACGGTAGTCGCCGCCCTATGCGCCTTAATGCAGTCGCTCTTTAAACGGCAAGGAAAGCTGGTTTGGTATCAGTTACTTTTCAGCATCAGTACTCTGATTATTTCCGCGTATTCATCGGGCATTTTCTACGCCATGGCGCAGCGGTATTTCGGACGAGCGGATATGCAGTCGATGCTGATCAGTTTGATCATAGCCACCCTGGTTTACTTCTTCGTGGACACTATTATGATCAGCGGCGCGATCGGGCTCAGCACCAACCAGGGCATTTTATCGATCTGGCACAAGAACTTTATGTGGACCGCGCCCTGCTTTTTCGTGGGGTTTACGGTCTCCGCCCTGCTCTCTCTCTACATACAACAAATGGGTATTGCCGTTATACTGCTTTCTATGCCGCCGCTGGTTCTGATTTACTTCTCCTACAAGGTCTATCTTGGCCGCATACATGATGGTCAACAGCACATCACGGAAATGCAAGACCTGGTCAGCCAACTTGAAATTAAGGTTAAACAACGCACCCATCAATTGGAAAACCTGAATGCGGATCTACTGCGAGCCAATCAACACAAAGCGCGTTTCCTGGCCAACATGAGCCATGAGTTGCGGACGCCGCTAAATGCGATCATCGGATTTTCGGAGGTGATGCTCGATCAATACTTCGGCGAGGTCAATGAAAAACAGGCCCAATATCTGAATAATATTCTGACCAGCGGCAAGCACTTATTGCAGTTGATTAACGCCATTCTAGATTTATCCAAGATTGAAGCCGGAGAAATGCATCTGCGCACTGAGTCTTTCTTATTGGCCGACATGCTCAATGAAGTAGAAATTGTCTGCCGCGGCCTGGCTGACAAGAAGAAAATTTATCTTCATAGCGCTTTGGAAGTGGAAGAGTATCCCGCCGTGGAGGCGGATATCGGCAAGATGAAACAGGTCATGTATAACCTGCTGAGCAATGCTATCAAGTTTACGCCGGATGGGGGGCGCGTCGAAATCACGGCGTGTTCTTATCCGGAATTTTTCCAGGTATCCGTGTCAGATACCGGAATCGGCGTGCGCGAGGAAGATTACGATACGATATTCGAAGAGTTCAAGCAGATTGATGATTGCCGCACTCGCAGTTTTGAAGGTACCGGTTTGGGATTGGCGCTGGTCAGGAAATTTGTGGAGTTGCACGGAGGCAGAGTTTGGCTGGTCAGTACCGTAGGCAAAGGAAGTCAGTTCACCTTCACCATTCCGCAAAGGGAACAGGCCGCGGTTGGTCTGGCCGCCGAGGATGTGGCCGTGTTTGATGAGGCCATGGCCCAAGTGGCGGCTACTTCGGTCCATCAGGTGGACAACACCCCAATTGCCGTCGGCCGATAATGAATGTTTCCCTTTCTACGGCACAGAATTCTAAGTCATCCTTTAGCCTTCTGTCCGGTATTAGGGGTTCACTACAGGAGCTATTATGCCGAGCAAGATTCTGGTCATCGAAGACAACCTAATTAACCGTATGCTGCTGGTTGACATACTGAAAGTCAAGGGCCACTCCGTAACCGAAGCCGACGACGGTCTAAGTGGCATCACGCTCGCGCAAGAAGAGGATTTTGATCTAATCCTTATGGACTTGAACTTACCCGGCATTGACGGCCTCAGCGCCACCAACACACTACGCAACAATCCCAAAACAAAATCAGTGCCCATCATAGCCATTACGGCGCACGCTATGAAAGGTGACGAGGAAAAGATCCTCGCCTCCGGTTGCAACGCCTATATCGCTAAGCCAATCGACACTCGCCAGTTTGTGCAGATCGTCGCCAAATTTCTCGCTTAGCGTTGGCGCTTGCCCAATCAGGCCTTTTCCTGCGCCGGCCACGCGCCCCCTCTGGCCGCCCAAAGATCCAATAATTTTTTTGCGACGCCTATTCTCATTTACCGCGCCACGCCATTCCGTCCGGTCCGCGGCCAGGTGCGATAGTTCCAACCACCGTCAGGCTTTCCAAATCAATGACGGACACCTTGTCGGACTCCGTGGCCGCGATGAAGGCTCGCCGGCCGTCAGGCGCGATTAGAATGCCAACCGGGCTGGTTCCGACGGGCAATCGTTTTATTTCTTTGCGCGAAGCTGCGTCGAAGATAGCCAGCTCGCCGGTCTGCGCGTCGGAAACCAGTACGCGTCGGCCATCGGCGGCGAATTTGACGCGTATGGGAAAGCGGCCGACTTTAATAGTCTCCTTTACGCGATCGGTCGTCGTGTCGATAATGGAAAGTTCGCCATCGCCGCGATGGGCCACCCATAACTCACGGCCGTCCGCCGACAGGTCAATCGCCTCCGGCCCTTTCCCGACGTTGATGTGCGATATCTTTCCAGGTCCAGCGGCGGCGCTGAGCTCCATAATGGTGACCGTGTCGGACCCCATGTTTGTTGTATACAACTTTTTTTGATCGGGAGTAACGACGAGCATATGCGTGCCCGATTGACCAGTTCCCATCACCCAATCCACGCGATCGGCCTGAGGATCGTAGCGCGCCACGGCGCGGCTGCCTTCAACGGTGAAGTAAACTTTTCCGCCCCGCTCAACGATACCGTGAGGCCGCAAGAGAGCGCCGAGCTCAACGGTACGCACCACTTTTTGCAATTCAATATCGATCACGGTGAGCGTGTGGCCCGGCTTGGCGCCAGCGCCAAAGTTCGAAATAAAAGCCAGACGGCCATCCGCAGAGACCGTGACTTCGTGCGGCGATTCTCCCGTCGGCAGGCGGGCGATTATTTGCCGGGTGGCCGGATCAATAATGGCCATCTGGTTATCGGCCTTATTCAGCACGAGCAGCGCCGACCGCGAGACCGGAGCGGCCATAGTAAGAGTAAGCGCCAGAGACAAGAGCCCTAGCGCGGCGGCCATTAAACAAGCGGGCGCCGTTCCGCGCCCATGTAACGGATAGACCTTCATGCCGTATCTCCTAACCCGGACCAACTGGAAGCAGGCCCGTAATCTTGAGCAAGTCGATACTATTTCGGAGATTCGATCATAAGCCAATCAGACGGTAGCGAAGCCTGCTCCCGCACAGAAGCTCTGGAGTTTGGATATTGGCCACAGCCCCGCGCGATCCTTTCGTCCCACCACTTCGAGTGAGCGCCCCGTCATAGCTCGAAGCTTGTTCGCGTAGCTCTGAAAGAGCGGGCTATAATAGCCAGGGGCAAGCGTAGCGCAGCCCCTGGTATGTAAGACTAGAGAAATTATAAGCCCTGAAAGGGCGCGATACCCTTCCGCTCGATGCATAAGGATGGAAGGCCGCGGCGGCGACATAGGAATTGATCTCCATTAGTACGCCCTTTCAGGGCTGGCGTGCTGGGAACGCTATCTTTCCAGGGGCGGCGCTGCGCTTGCCCCTGGCTATTACATCTCGCTCCTTTGGAGCTTAAGATAGTAAGCGGTACCCCACTCCCGACAAATGTCCAAACTCCAGGACCACGCGGGACTGGAGTTTGGCATCCGCGCGTTTCTTAAGATCGAACTTCAGATACTATTTCAAAACCGTTGCCCACCCATGTGAATAAAGCAGGCGCGGCGACTTTGTGACCCGTCTCTGTTCGCCCTGGAGGGGCGCGGGACGGCATCCTCTGCGGCTCTCCGGCGCCCTTCCAGGGTGCGGGGGGAGAGGGGGGCATGCCGTATTCCTGGGGCGGCGCTCCGCTGGCCCCAGGCTAATCTCCACGGCCCCTCCGGGGCCATTAATAAAAACAGCTCCTGTGAAAGAAAAATACTTAATTGCAATTAAGAAATGTTGCACCAAGCGTATCTACGTCAAGAAAAGCATTTCGCGATACTTGGGCAAGGGCCAGAACTCATCCGCAATGGCCTCTTCCATACGATCGCATGTTGCGCGCAGATCGGCCATAGCCGGAACGATCTGGTCCGCAAAAGCGCGGGCCTTCTTTTGAATGTCCTCTTCGGCCACGGCTTTGGCGCTCGAGCTTTCAAAAGCTTCCAGATCGGTGATCAGCTTGGATATCAGATCGCTGATGGTTTTGAGCTGCTGGAGTTGCGGCCCCGAGTTGAAAGCGACGCTTGTCCCACTCGACTTCTCCAACGCCATCAGGTTCTTGATCGCGTCGGCGAGCAGCCCCTGTTGCTGAAAACCCGCCGGCAAGACCAGTGTCTTGGCAATTTCTTTCATCGCTTCTATTTCGATTTCAATATCCTTATTATACCGTTCCAAGCGAACGTGATAGCGCGCTTCCAGTTCCTCTTGGCTGAAAATACCGCTGGCGGCAAAGAACTTCTTGGCCGTCGGTGTGATCAACTCCGCCAAGGCTTCCGGCGTCTTGCGCAGGTTCGGCAAGCCACGGTGTTCGGCGGCGGCCACCCACTCGGGCGCGTAGTTGTTGCCTTCGAAGCGGACCTTCTTGGTTTCTTTTATTACTTCTCGTATGACTTCCATGACCGCGGTCTTAAATTCCGTGCCTTTGGCTGTGCGGGCCCTGATGGCGTCGGTGACTTCGCCGAGGGCTTCGGCCACGACTCCGTTGAGTACAGCCATGGGGGACGCTATGGACGCGCTGGACGCCACGGCGCGGAATTCAAACTTATTGCCGGTAAAGGCAAACGGGGAAGTGCGGTTGCGATCGGTGTAATCCTTGGCAATCTCCGGCAACTTGGCAATTCCCAAATCGATGATCTGCTGTTCGGAAGTTTCCCGAGTGATGCCGCCGGCCTCAATCAGATCCAGAATCCGATGAAGCTGCTCACCGAGGAAAACCGAGATGATCGCCGGCGGCGCTTCATTGGCGCCCAGTCGATGATCGTTACCGGCGCCGGCCACCGCCGCACGCAACAATCCGGCATGTCGATTTACGCCGCGCAGCACCGCACCCAACACGGCGAGAAACTGCAGGTTCTCATCCGGCGTTTTCCCGGGATCCAGCAGATTGTTTCCATCGCTGTCTTGCATGGACCAGTTGTTGTGCTTGCCGCTGCCGTTGACTCCGGCAAAGGGTTTCTCGTGCAGCAGCAGGGCCAGGTCGTGGCGAAACGCAACGGCCCGTAGCGTTTCCATAACCAACTGATTATGATCGGAGGCCACGTTGGCCTCTTCAAAAATCGGGGCGAGTTCAAACTGATTGGGCGCGACTTCGTTGTGACGTGTCTTAACCGGGATGCCAAGTTTATACAACTCGATCTCGGCTTCCTGCATGCATGCCAAAAAGCGATCTTTGATGCTCCCAAAATAATGGTCCTCGAGTTCCTGGCCTTTGGGCGGGCGGGCGCCCACCAACGTGCGGCCGGCCAGCAAGAGGTCGGGACGCAAGTAGTAAAAGGCCTTGTCGATCAGAAAATACTCCTGTTCCGGCCCAACGGTGGGGACGACGCGGGTGGCCGTGCCATGACCGAATAGATGCAAGAGCTCCAGCGCCTTCTTGTTTAGAAATTCCATCGAGCGCAGCAATGGCGCTTTTTGATCAAGCGCCTGCCCATGGTAAGCGATAAAGACGGACGGAATGCACAGCGTCTTCCCGTTGGTGGCTTCCATGATGAAGGCCGGGCTGGACGGATCCCAAGCCGTATAGCCACGCGCCTCGAACGTCGCCCGCATGCCGCCGCTGGGAAAGCTGGAGGCGTCCGGCTCGCTCTGAATTAGCTGCGAACCGGAAAAGCGCTCAATGGGGGTGCCCTCTTCGTCGAAGCTCAGAAAGGCGTCATGCTTTTCCGCGGTTAAGCCGGTTTGCGGCTGGAACCAGTGACAGAAATGGGTAGCGCCTTTCTCAATGGCCCATTCTTTGATGGCGTGCGCCACGGTGTTGGCAATGGAAATGTCCAATTTCTTGCCGTGTCGTATAGTCTGCTGCAATTTATGATAAACTTCCTTTGGCAGCTTTTCCTTCATGGCGCGCTGATTGAACGTATTCATCCCGTACATTTCTGCCACGGTGAGAGGGCGGCCCTCCGTATCGAGCGGGAGGTTGCAGCTCCGCACCTTGCGGCGGCTTACCTCCGCAACGGCCCAACGTCGCGCTGCTGCGCCTGCATAGCCTTTCGCGGTCATAAATTTTCTCCTGTACCTTTTAGATTTTTGGTAATTGGCCCCTTGCGTATCGGCCGGTGAATGTAAACTCTTTATTTTACCAGATGCCCGCCAGATATCACGAATTATTTCAATTTAAGATGGCCACGCCTTAGGGCACCCAGTCAATACAGAACCGGGAGCGGTAGCGACCGGGTAAGCGCCGTATGGCACATCGACCCGGTCGCTACCGCTCCCGGTCTGCATCCGTGCGGGCCCCGTGAACTGTTGCAATCCCAATGTTCATGGCTTGCAGAAGCGCGCGCATAGTACTATGATGTAGCGACCGAACGGACATCGCCCGCAGGCTATGGCCGGGAGTTAAACTGAGCGAGGAGCCAATACCGTGAAAAAAATGCGCTGGCTGATTGTGTCTTTGGTTTTCTTGGCGACCACGGTAAATTATGTCGACCGGCAAGTGCTCTCCGTACTGCAGAAGACGCTCCAAGATACGCTGAAATTTTCCAATGCCGAATACGGTTGGATCACGGCCTCCTTTTTATGGGCCTACGCATTCTTTCATCCCATCGCCGGTCGTTTTATTGACCGTGTGGGAATCCGCCTCGGATTCACGCTAGCCATTGTGGTATGGTCGGTAGGCGCCTGTTCACACGCCTTGGCCGGCTTCTTGACCGGCGGATCGCTACGCCTGTTCGGATATACCTTTGGCGGCGCCGTGTTGATGCTGATGCTGTCACGCTTCCTGCTCGGTGTGGGAGAAGCCGGAAATTTCCCGGCGGCCATCAAAACCGTAGCGGAATGGTTTCCCCAGAAAGAGCGGGCTTTGGCCACCGGTTTTTTTAATGCGGGCACCAACGTCGGCGCCATGATTGCGCCGGTAGCTGTTTATTATATCGTTAAGTTCCAAGGCTGGCAGGGAGCCTTTCTGATGACCGGCGCGCTGGGCTTTTTTTGGATTATTCTTTGGTTGAAGTTCTATTACAAACCGGCTGAACATCCGCGTCTGAGTAAGGAAGAGTATGCGCACATTCAATCCGACCATGACGAAAACAACGGCCAACGCAGTCCACCCACGGTTCCCTTCTTAGACATCCTCGCCCGCAGGCAGGCTTGGGGCTTTATTCTTGGAAAAGCTTTGACCGACCCGATATGGTGGTTTTATCTTTTTTGGCTGCCGGGATACTTGGTCCGTGAAAAAGGCTTTACGCAAGCCACCTTGGCGGGGTTGTTATGGTTGCCTTATCTTCTGGCTGATTTTGGTTCGGTAGGAGGAGGCTGGCTGTCCAGTCACTTGATAAGAAAAGGTTGGAGTGTGGATTTCAGCCGCAAGACCGCCATGTTGTGCGCGGCTTTGTGCATGCCGATTGCCATTCTCGCCTTGACTACCCGGAACAATTGGCTCGCCATGTGCCTGATCGGTGTGGCCTGCGCCGGTCATCAGGCCTGGTCGGCGAACTTGTTCACGTTGTCTTCCGATACTTTTCCCAAGCAAGCCGTCGCGTCGGTGGTTGGGCTTGGCCAAACGGGAGGCGCGGTCACCGGCGCGATCTTTCAAATCATCATCGGCATTATGGTGGACCGCGTTGGCTATAGACCGCTCTTTTTCGCTGCCGGTGGCTTCCATCTGACAGCCCTTGTGTTGATCTGTCTAATTTTTGGTCGGATACAGCCGATAGCGTTTCCGCCGGCGGCCGCGGCTCGCCTTAAGGCTTGATTTCAAGCTGCGGCCGCCATCCCGGGTTGGCGCCTTCGCCGGCGTAGGCGCCGCGAAATACACCGGGCTCCGGGTATTGCTCATCGCCGTTAAAATCTATATCCCAGTCCCAGTAAGAATCCTCAAAGGCCTCGCGGTCGATGAAGGAGCCGACCAAACTGCCCTTCTGAGGATACAGGTCCATTTGGCCCAGCTCGCTGTAAGGATCTGCCAGGTAATCACCCGCGGCTTCGTAGGCGTCGGTAATGTTATCGGTAGTATCGTAGGCCACTATAGGCGTTTGGGCAAACACCGCATTGGCGACTACCTTTTGGTCGTATATAGGATCCCCGCCGCTAACTCGTATGCCGTTGCCGTTTGCGACGACGGTATTATTAAACACCCGAATCATCCGCGGGCTGTCATATTGGCGCTGTATATGTATGGCTGGACCGGAGGAATTGACGAATAGGTTGTTGTATAAAGCAATGTTGCCTTCACCTTGAAAGAGCGCCTCGCCCGTGGGATTCTCATAAAAGAAATTGCCGTAGATTTGATAGGTGTCCGCCGAGCCGTCGCCACTGGGCGGCCAGTGGCCCACTAAGAGATTTGGGCGGGCGTTATCTCCCAGTGCCCCCTTATTCTGTTTGCTGAAAGTGTTGTGTCGAATCACAGTGGTCCCGCTTCTCGGCATGTCCTTGACCGAGGGACGATCATTTTGATGTTTGATTTCCAGATTGTAACCGATAGAATCAACGATCAGATTATTCTCAATCACACTATTGACGAAAGGATCTCGGCCATCGTCGTTTCCTAAATACATTCCCGTGCCCGCGCCGTATATGGCGTTTCTCCGAATCACCCAATTCCATGCCGGACATTTAGTCGAGATTCCCACGGCCTGCTGATGATTGCCGTAATTATAAATCCGCAGATTCTCCAGCGTGATATGATGGGCCCATTGCGAGGTGCCTTCGGCTTTTACGGCATCGACCACGGCCTCGGCGGGCAACCCTTGCCGGTTAATCTCAAGATTACGAATCTCAACATAGCTTGAATTGTTGATGCTGACCGTGTTGCAACACTCGCGCGCCCAAAAAACGGCCGGCGGACCATCGTCCGGGCCTGAAATAATGATCGGGGTTTCCTCGGCGCCGTTAAGACCCTCAATCGGCAGTCCCATTTGATAATCGCCGGCATCCAGCCTCAGCGTGTCTCCAGGCGCCAATCCGTCAAGGAGACTGCGATAGTTGCCCGTATTGGCCTGATAGATTTCCGCAAGCCCGTATTGCGAAAATAGCCAAAAAATCGTCAAGAGCAGGCTCGTGAAAAACGTACACGACGAGTGCCGATATCGTATCATGGGTGATCCTCTTGCTTTGAGTTGAAGTTGACATAGCCGCCAATCCAGGCTTCGGACCCCAACCTTTACTGCGAGTCCGGTGTCTGAGGTCTGGCGTCAGTCAGCGCGTGGGTGTGGTTTCGGTACGATGCAAGCTCCGAAGGAGCGTCATAAGATAGCCAGGGGCAGAGCGCGCAGCGCGGCGCCCCTGGGAGGTTAAAAAATCTGCATAGAAGCCCTGAAGGGGCGGAATAAGGCCGACAATGCATTGGTCTCCGCTATTTCGCCCTTACAGGGCTTAGGTGCATGGGGCGATTTCCTTGCCAGGGGCGACGCGCTGCGCGCTCTGCCCCTGGTTATCCTATTTCGCTCCTTCGGAGCTTTGCGCACTGGCGATTCACAAGACCGTCCAGATGTCCAAACGCCGGCGTCCCTACGGGGCTTAGATCGTGCTGAGATCACGCCCTGTCTAAATGGTGATGTTGATGCCTACAATTAAGCGAAACCCTTGCAATTGGCGGCCCGCACCGTTAACCAGTTACGGCTGAGTGGTCTTGCAGCAACGGTCGGATGGCTGACGCGTCCGGCCAAAATCGCGCAGGAACATTTTGTAACGAGTTAGGAAAACTGCGGCGAACAAGTTCGATATGAGAACGAACGAGCGCGCCGGAAATTATTTCGCGGGGTGTGATTGGCGACGACCAACGCTTCGGCGTTATCCTGATGATCGACGCATTATGATTGGTCTCGCCAAATTAGGTATGCAGTGCCCACCGTCTGAGCCCTTAGCAAACGGCATGCCAGAGAGCCGGCGCTTCACAAATGGCCCCATTCCCATTGTTTGAATTGAACGGCGGAATCAGGGAACCGAGTAGAAGCAGGGAAGTCGGGAAACATTTCCCTGTCTTCACCGTAGGCTGTATAGCAGACGATCGCGAGTCCGTCCCCGGTGTGATTTACCAACGGTGTGATTTCGGTACGATGTAAGCACCGTAGGAGTCCCCCAGCTTGTCGTAACGACACGCAGAATAAAGAAGAAACTGGGGAAGTTTCTAAGGAGCCTGGCGTATGGACATTTTGGAGCGGGCCGGCGCCGCTCCTACGAAGCAGGCGAAACCATAAAGTCGCACGCGCCCCGGCAGGGGCGCTGAGAGGTGCCTGGCCTACCAGAGGCCCTAGCACTGAAGATGAGAGGATGAGGCAGCATCAAATGAGTAGATGACCACTCGGCACCCCTGCCGGGGTGCCTGTGTTCTAGGGAACTCGCGACCCTGGGGCAGCGCTCCGCTTGCCCCAGGCTAATGTCCCGGCGCCCCTCTGGGGCGCTCTGGAGATTGGACATTCTTGGCCCCATGTATTTGCAGGAGGGCGTGAGCTTACTTGCAAGCTATGTGCAGCGCGGCGATTCCGCCGGAGAGGTTCTGGTAATCAACCTGACGGTAGCCAAGATTTTTTAGAAGGCTTTTCAACTTTTCTTGATCGGGGAATGCTTCGACGGAGAAGGGCAAGTATGAGTACGGTCCGACCTCTCCCGAAACCCATCGACCAATGCGAGGGAGGATGTGCTTGAAATAAAATTTATAAAGTTCGCGCAATCCCGGTATGACCGGCTTGGAGAATTCGAGAATCACCAGCACGCCGCCCGTACGCAGGACCCGGCGCATCTCTCGCAGGCCGTCCCGCGTGTCGGCCAGATTGCGCAGGCCAAAGCCGATGGTGATAGCATCAAACGTATTATCATGGAAGGGCAAGTGGAGAGCGTCGCCTTCCGCCAGGAAGATCTCGGCGCTTTTATTCTTCCTGCGAATTTTGTCGCGGCCAATGGTTAGCATAGGATGACAAAAATCGCAGCCGACGATCCAGCCTACTTTGGAAAGAGCCAAGGACAGATCCGCCGTGCCGCAACAGAGATCCAGCGCCAGAATTGGATTCTTTTCGATGCGTTTAGAGAGCGCGTGAACGACGGCTCGTCGCCAATATATATCGGTTCCCAACGATAGCAAGTGATTTATCAGGTCATAGCGACGCGCGATAGAGGCGAACATATTCCGTATGTGATCCGGTTTTTGTGATACGATCATAATTAATCTTTTTACTCACTTCGCGTTCATTGGCGTTCATTGGCGGTTCTTTTGAGATAGAGTGTCAGTATTTGCCCTCTTTAGTAACCGCGAATACACGCGAATTAACGCTAACCCAGACGAGCCGGAACCACCCAGGCGAAAATTCAAAAAGTTGAAAGCGCTGGAAAACCCTCAAATATCCGCATGAATAAAGCGTGAAAGGCTGCCTCAAAAAATATTTTACCCACTTCAGCATAAGTTCATCGTAACTGTTCATGTGGTCATCAGCTGGTCCCCGAAGGGGACCTTGTTAATAGCCGTGGGTGGCGCCCCGCGCCACCCACGGAAGACCATCATCTTCGGCCGGACCCTGTAAGGGTCCACGTAGGGTCCGGTATGGGTGGGCGACCGCGACCCTTTCAGGGTCGGCCCGCGCGGGGGTTACGGTCCGGGGGTGGCGAAACGCCACCCCCGGCTATTAACCGCGTCCCCTTCAGGGACCGGGCGCCGTAGGTTCGCCTTTTGTCGATCGGCTCATAAGCGGACCCCCTTGAACAGTTACAGTTCATCTTGTCAGATGCTAAGCTAATGAATGAGCGGTTAGGCCAATCACAAGAAATTCCTGAAAATATACGCGGGTTTCCTCATGCTTATGCCTTGTATAGTCAAACAAAGTTTATATTAACCTGGGCGTTCCGCATAGTAAAGCGGCGTTGATAGCCCTAACAACAAGCCAGCCACCCATTTCTCGCGTCTGGGTCATAATCCTTCACTGGGTTTTTCCGGGCGCGCCAGTCCGCTCTCCGCCGAGGGACAGTAGGATTTGCACGGGCATCGGCGGCAGCGTTCGGGGGCAGGGCAGGCTGTGTAAACTCCGCGACGCGTGGCCGTCCGCATTTGATCCGAAAGTTGCTCCAAGAGCTGCCGCGTGGCCTCTTCGCATAATAATGCCTGATCAAGCTCGAGCGCGTGATCGATGTCCAAGAAATAAATTTGAGCGCGAATATCCGAATACCTGGCCGTTGCGCGCAGCATGTGGACGTAAAGCTGTAAGGCGACGCGATGGTCAACCGCCGCGGCGGCCGCATCGGCCAAGTCCAGCGCGCGGGTTTTCAACTCCACGACCGTGGCCTGGTGGTCCGCGGCAATTATCAGTTTATCGATACGGCCGCGAAGGTAAAGGCCGGACGTACGGTAAACCATCTCATACTCACTGTGTACAGTGCCTGACGCTTGGCCGCTGATAATTCGTTTCATCCATTGAAAGAGGCCGCCGTTGACATACCGCTCGGCCATAGGGTGCAATAGTAGAATCCAGCGTTGGCGCAGGGCGGGGTCAAAAATTCGCTCTTCGCGCAACGCGTTTTCCAGCGTAGCGGCCACGGAATCCGCGCCTGTATAGAGGGCGCAAAAACGGTGCAGGCTCCGGCCGCGGCGAACGGCGGTGAGTTCAGAAGCGGCGACCGTAAGTTCTCCCGGAGTCGCGCCGGCGGCGGCAGCGAGCGGCGGCAGACCCTGAATGACTTCGTAGTAGTAACGTAACGGACAATGAGCAAAAAAGGCCATTTCAGTGACTGATAATGGCGCCGGCAGTTCATCGGCTATGGCTAGCGGTGCGACCTGAGCCATAATATTCTCGGCTAGATGGGAAATGGCGTCGTCGGTGGCTAGGTGAGCTTCAATCGCGCCGCCCGCGCGTATCTCAGTATGACGCTCGACCAGAGGCGCGGGTTGGCCGGCTTCCGTAAGCGAATACAATCTGGGCGCCGCCGTAACAACTCTCAGACGAATCGGACCGCAGGACGACGGCACGACCACCGGGCCGTAGACTTGTGCGTCCGGGCTCATCTCACCCAAACGCTCCCCGATATGCAGGGCGCCCAGAATCCAATCCATATAATTTGAAGCGGTAGTCCACGCCGCGTCCGCTGGACCCGGCGTAAAGCACCCGGACAGGATTAAGTAATCCTGTGCCCGCGAGGCGGCGACAAAGAGAAGACGCTGAGCTTCATACCATTCTCTTCGACCGACGTACTCCTTGATTTTCCGGTGTAGTCCCGTGGTGTGTAGGACCCCGAACTCATCGGGCACCTCGACGCCGATCCCCAGCGCGCGGTCAAATGGAATTTTGTTTGACGGCACGCGGAGCTTGCGGCTGAGATCTGGCAAGATAACGATGGGAAATTCCAAGCCTTTGGCTTTATGGATGGTCATGATTTGCACGGCGCCGCCCTCGCTATTTTCTCCATTCGGGAGATCGGCTTCCGGCTCGCGCGCCTCCAATTCATTAAACTTTTCCACATACGAAACAAAATCGGTCAGGAAGTGCGGGCCGGCGCCGCTGAAGCGACGGCTGAGCTCAACGAGTTTGTTCAGATTGGCCGCCCGCTGATAGCCGTCGGGGAAGGCAGTCTGCACGGCACGAAAATCGGTCAGCCGAAGGATTTCTTCCAGGAGGTCCGAGAGTGGCAAGCGGTCGCGTAATTCCCGCAAACGGGTAAGGGCTTCTGCTGCGCTCCGCTGTAATAATTCTTGGGAGTCGCCGGCGCCATTCGTTGCCGAAACGGTGGGCGGTCTCTCGCCGGACAGCCGGGATCGCCCGCAGGAAAGCAACGCGGCCAACAGCGGCTGAGGTTCCACAGGCGGTCCGGGTTTCACAGAAGCGCCCCTTTGGCGCAATCGATAGAGCGATTCATCAGAAATGCCAAACAACGGAGAACGCAAGGCCGCCGCCAAGGCAATCTCATCGGTGTCATTTTCGAGAAACGTCAACAAGGAGATCACATCCTGAATTTCCTCTCGTTGATAAAAACCCTTTCCCGAGATAATGACATAAGGAATTCCCGCTCTTCGCAAGGCATGCTCATAAATCTTTATGTCGCTCATGGCGCGAAACAACAAGGCGATATCGCTGAAGCGAGCGGCACGCGCTGTTTCGCCGCCGGTGGCCGATCGCGTGGATACGCAAAGCTCTCGCTGACCAATCAACTCTTGAATACGCATGGCTAGAGCTTGTGCTTCTTGCTCCCGCGCCTCGGCCATTGCTATAGACGGCTCTCGCCATTGCAGGAGCAATTCGACCGGTTCGGTAATGAGCGGCGTCAGACGTGTGGGCGTCATTCTGGTGAATGAAACAAAGCCTTGCTCACGAGCGGTGGCTTCATCAGCCCCCGGATCGGGCTGCATGATTCCAGCAAAGAAGAAGTTGAAAAACTCTACTAGAACCGGCACGCTGCGGAAGTTCTCAACGAGACGTGCTTCCATGGCGCCGCGCGCTTTTAAGTCCTGCGCGGTCCGCTCGAAAACTTCCACCTCGGCGCCGCGAAAATTGTAAACGGATTGCTTGGCGTCTCCGACGATGAAAAGATTACCGGTATGCGCTTCGGCGAGGGCCAGTCTCTCAATAATTTCTTTCTGCAGGCCATTGGTATCCTGAAACTCATCCACTAACAAGAATCGATACCGCTGCGCCAACCGGCGGGCTATTTGAGGGAAGGCTTGCAGCATTTCTCTTGTCTTCCATTGCAGATCATCGTAGTCCAGGCCGTGCCGATAGGCTTTGGCGCGGTCGTATTTTTCGTCCATGATCTTAAGGGCGTGAAGAAATACAGAAGTGGGCTGGTGTGCGCAAACATCATAGAAAGTCAATTGCACACGCGCCAACTGCGCCCGTAGTGCTTTGACGAGCTCGGAGAAGCGCCCGCGCGCTGGGAACCCGCCGAGGCTTTTCAGGGCCGCTTCAAAGGTTGGGGCATGGTCGATGGAGGCCGAGCGGAAAATCCATGCACGGCCTTTTTCCCATTCGGTTAGCAGGCCGGCGCTTTGTTGCCGCATGGCTTCGGTGGGCGTCGCTTTCGCCCTGATCTCGTTTATGATGGTTTCAAGTTCCCGCGTCTCGTTATGGTAATCGTTCATAGAGCTCAAATATCGGCGCGTAACTTCCGCCACGGCCGGCGGCGAGAGACCCAAGCTGCGTACGTCCGAGTAGAGACTAACAAGCGATCCGATCAGCTCCTGGCGCGGTCCGTTACTAAGGTAGGCCATGATCAGGCGCATTATGGAGGGATCATCAGACTCCAGCAATTCCGCCACGGCCGCGCCGGCGGCTTCCGTCTTCAATACTTGGCATTGGTAATCGTCGAGGACCGTGAACGCCGGATCGATATTAGCCTCGACGGGATGAGCGGCGAGTATGCCGGCGCATAAGCCATGGATAGTGGTGATCTCGGCGGATTCCACTTGCCGGAGAACCGTTAGCCATCGGCGTCGTTCCGTGCCGTTACCGGCCGCCAGCAGCAAGCGGCCCAGGTAGGCTCGTAAGCGCGCCTTCATTTCATTGGCGGCTTTTCGGGTGAAGGTAATGGCGGCGATCGCGTTTAAAGGGGCCGGCGTGTCGGGTGAATCTTGGGCCCGCAGTATATTCAAAATACGCTCCACAAGTACAAAAGTTTTGCCGCTGCCTGGGCCTGCAATTACGACACAATGACGGTTCAATGTTTGGCTGGCTCTCAATTGCTCCTTCGTGAGATTCTTGGAAATTGACATGTAGCCTCTTACTCCATTTCAAACACGGGTCCCCAAACTTTTTCTATCATCGGTCGGCCGGTAGCCGTCAGCACCCTCGGGGTGTGATGTTCGTATGATGTACTCGTCAAGATGGAAATTATCATCCGACCAAGATTGAGTATCAGCCCCGTAGGGGCGGCATGTTTATAGCCAAGCTTACCCAAAGGAGGCCTCAAGCTCCGTAGGAGCGACATGTGGTCGGTCATGATGGTTCACATGTCGCCCCCACGGGGCTTGGGTTTTAAAGCTAGCAGACCCTGCTATAAACATGTCGCTCCTTAGAAACTTCGTATCCGTTCACGGGTGGTGGATACCCCCGGCGGAAGCCGGGGGAGCTTCAAGATCCAGCCTACATCACGCGCCCCTCACCCCTGGCCCCATAGGCGTTAACCTAAGACCCAATTCTTGAGTAGCTCCCGCAGGCGGGCTACTCAATGAAGTGGCTGAATTGATAGAATTTGCGATTTTACGGACAATTTTGCTATTTGCGTTCTTCCACTTACCTA
>JACOSC010000332.1 GCA_016179055.1 Acidobacteriota bacterium | reverse complement strand
GACCCACTGGCCAGTTGCGTGCCGTCGGGCGACCACGCCACGGACCACACCCTATCCGTGTGCCCGGTCAGCGTGCGCACGAGCCGGCCGTCGTCGGCCGCCCACACCCGCACCGTGCGATCCCAGGACCCACTGGCCAGTTGCGTGCCGTCGGGCGACCACGCCACGGACCACACCCTATCCGTGTGCCCGGTCAGCGTGCGCACGAGCCGGCCGTCGTCGGCCGCCCACACCCACACCGTGTTATCCGGAAACCCGCCCCCACTGGCCAGTTGCGTGCCGTCGGGCGACCACGCCACGGAGGACACATAATCCGTGTGCCCCTCCAAGACCTGTTCGACCGTCTCCTTCTCCGTATTCCAGATCGTCACACCCCCACTGCCGCCCACCGCCACCCGCACCCCGTCCGGGCTGTAGGCCAGTTGCGCTATAGACCCATACCCGAACCGCCCTACCGTAGCCCACGGCCCCTCGTGACAGTCGGCCAGCGCCGGTGCTGGGCCGCTTCCCAGCCCGCCGATCAGCACCACCAGGGACAACAGGCCAACCAGCCACCGGATGTTCCATATGTTCTTCATAGACTTAGGCTCCCCTTTGTGGGTCCTCCAAAAGAATTCGAGGACCCTGGTTTAATAATCTAAGGCCCACTTCGTTCAGAAATGGCGCCAACCAAAAAAACACGTACCGTTCCTTCAACAAGGGATACGCACTCATTAAAAGTCCGTGTCCGGGTAGTGGTAGTTATCCCATACATTAAGCTGAAAACCGCTCTAGAATTTAAAGACGATGCCGGTGGCCAAGCGGAAGCTATGTCGCCAGCCCCTAAGCGGGGGGCCGCCGCTAAAGCAGCAGCCAGTGTATGTATAATCGTTCATGATGATGTCATCTACTTGGGCGGCACGGAGGGCGAATCTATTATTAAGATTAATGTCCAGACCGCCGCCAAAGCCCATAGCGAATTCGTTCTTGCCATAACCCGTAGATCGAATAGAAGATCCATCCGGAGCGGATGCAGAAAAAACACCAATGCTGCGGCGGACGCCGCCCATAAGGAAATGAGCAAATCCTGTCACGGATCCGTTATGAGTCATCAAACGCGGACCGACCAGGAACTCATGAAACCGTAGACTTAGCGAGATCGGTCGGCCAGCATAGGTGCCGCTGGGTAAGTTGCCATATTGTCCACCGAAATCCGCGGTGACCCCCAAAAACCGGTTAATATTTGCGCTCACGCTGAAATTCCAGCCGTTGCCGTTTCTGTGAGAGAGAAACGGGGTCTCGATTGTGGGAATGCGGGCATAAGAGTACCCTGCAAAAACCTTGCCGTTCTTATAGTCGCTTTGCCCCCAGACCGGGTGATTCGCAACGGTTAGAAACCCTATACAGGAGAGAAGTACGATCAAATACCATTGACACGGCTTCCTAAGCTTATTCATCTTTCCTTACTCCTTTAGTATGCGTTTAGAGTATTCAAACGTAACATCGTGCCATCACCAAAAGCCAGTTAACGCAATGCTTCTTTAGTTCCAATTGTATTGCCATTGAAACAAGCTCCGCCTTCGGAGCTTTGGATTGTAAGCGGTATCCCACTCCCTACAAATGTCCAAACTCCAGGACCCCGCCGGGCTGGATTTTGGCATCCATGTGTTTCTTATGATCGAACTTCAGACCAGAAGCACGAAACGTAAAACGTAATGTATAAAAGGTACTGGCTCAAAGTGGCCGACGCAGCCACTTTCGGCCGGCACGCGCGGCCCCCAATTCGTCAATCGAGCGCTACGAGCCGAACGCCGTCCCATCGGACATGGCGCACAACTGTATGCCACGATCTCCCCTCACCCCCTGACCGGAAAATCACCGACCCCTCGCTCCCTGCAGGAGGCTTCCGAGTCTCAGGTGAGAGCGAGGTCAGTACGCGGCTATTGGGCGCCTCGGAATGGATCGGCGGCAACATCAAGCGCAGGCTCTGCCCGCCACTCTCCAGCCGAAGCCAGGCCCTGTCGACGGCAATATCGACGAGCTGCGAAACCAGGTAGCGGTTGCCGACGGCATACGCAAGCCCATCCCCCGAGCCAACGCCGGTCTGAACGTCGAACCCAGCGACGCCGACGAACACACGATGAATCCGCGGATCGTAGGTGGCGTACGTGCGATCAGCGACGATTACGCTAGTCTCGTGAACGCCGATGTCGAGCTCCGCCGCCCGTTGGTCGGCCAAGCGCACCGCGAGCGTGTAGGAGGAGCCCGCGGGCAATAGGTCGGGCCACCAACTTGGCTCGATCACGAGGAGACCGTCCATCGGTGGGATGGCGTCCACGGCAACGGGCGCTCCGGCGCGTCCAACCTCGACCGTGTATTCGACACGCGGATCGGAGAAAGGACCCCCCGGAGGGCCATAGTGAAGCGACGGCCCCTCGGGCGCGACCTCGATGCCGATGGCCGGCACGGCCTCCGCGAAACGGGCGGCGCTCACTCCGCCGAACGAGCCGAAGCAGGTAGGTGGAGAGGCCACGCATTCTCGATAGCAGGCCAGCTCAGGGTCCTGCACGATATCGACGCTGCCAGTGGTCACCAGCCCCTCGACCCGCCCCGTTCCCCAACCGAGGACCATCGAACCCGAACTGCCAGGGGTGACGTGCCCCGAGCCGTATACCGCGGTAGGCCCTCCCGATGCGCTCCCCTGCTCGAGCTTGAGCGGTAGTCGATGCGGATGCCCGACAAGGAGCGCGGCGGAGTTCGGAACGAGGCTTCCGCGGCGACGAACTTTGAGCGGCACGCGGTCGCTTTCCACCGGTCGATCGAGACGCATCAGGCTCCAATCGTTGTCCAATCCACCCCCGCTTGCCACGATTGTTGTACAGAAAAAAACGTGCGACGCCGGGATCACGGGGTTCGCATCTTCCGACGCTGTAGAGAGCGCCAGCGCGTGATCGAAGAGGATCGCGCGCCCCGCGCAACTCGCCGGGTTCTGCATCGCGTGCCACGCCGTCATCACCAGGTCTTCGCCGACCAGAATACCGGTCGCCCCCGCAGAAAGGCGTGGCTGACCGTAGAACGACGCATCGGCACACAGCGGACGACTCGGTGGGGGCTCGTCGATCGACGTAAACGGTGTGGCCAGGAGGTCATAGTCTGCGTCGGGCCGGAGCGCCAGCGACGACCGCGGAATACTGAAGGCGTTCCCCCTCGCGGCGCGGTGTTCGAGCTTGGTCGAGACCTGGTATAGTTCGCGGCGCGGTTCTTTGATTTCCGGTTCTTTGATTTCTATTCGGACCGGGGCGGCGTCAACCGTTAAGACCGTAGTCCGCCCCACGAGCTTATAAAATCCGGGCGGAACTTGTCTTACTATTGGCTCCTCACCGCTACAAAATGGGCAGCTTAGGATCTTAGTCTGATTCCATATGGCATTACCCAGCAGAGTCTCGCCCATCGGAAACGTAACAGGCTGGGGTTTCATAGGGGCACACTCACACGGAGGGCAGCCGAGTGTAGTAGCTATCAAAGCGCCCTCGTCGTCATATATGCTGAAAAAGAATAGAGGATTTCCGCAACTACCATCATAGAACGTCTCGATAATTCTTCCAGTTTCATTGCTCAGAGTAAACGTCACTATTACAGGCTCTCCCACGCGATAAATTTCTTTGGCTGGACTTATGGCCAGATACAACCCTTTCTCTGCCAAGGTGCGCATCGGCAGGGCCGCCAGAAGCATCAACACAAACAATGACATTACATGAGCAACTTTTGAACGCATAAGGCAAGCCTCCTCAGACCTAATCGGGTTCATCTCGGCCGCCAACGTCGGCACATTCGGCCCGCTCGGCGCGGCTAAGGCCTCCGAGATCTGTTCCAAGTGGCGCTCCAGTATCTGGCGCCTGCCGTCCCCGCAGTAAGCTTCTTCCGCCGGAAACTCCGTCGCGAACGGCGCCGGAAAGAGCGAGGCCAGAATTGCAAGATCCTTTAGATATTCCCATTCTCGCACGCATGCACACAGCATAGAGCAGGTGGACTCCCAAGAAAACAACGTTTCGGATTCCGAAACATATACGCTAATCCGGTAGAGCGGTGTTATACTACTGGAAATCATTGGTTGGCGCGTCGTGCGAACACGGCGGGAAGGGCGTTTCTTTACGCAGAGCAGAGCGAGGCTATGAACTGTCTAAACGATGACGACTTGCAACGCGCGCACCAAATGCTGTCTTTAATCCATTCGGATCGGGTGCGGGTGATCCGCCTGTTGACAGACGCTCTCATCTATTTACCCATTTTGGTCTTCAAGCAGGATAAGCGCCTGTTGTACTCCAATTCCAAATACCGTACGAAAGTCGTGATGCCCGAGCGGCATTTATGGCAGCTTCTGCTTTTTATAGTGTCGGACCTCGATGAGCGACAGCAGGAGCAAACGCCGGAGGGAGCGGCCCTCACGCTGGAAGATATGATCATTCGGTTCCTCAAGTACTTGACTCAGATCACCATCAAGCGCAACCTCTTTTATGTCACGATTGGTTACGGTCGCTTCCTGTACGATTACAGCACACCGCAGGTGATGAGTCTTTACAGCCAACTGGTTTGCCATGCGGACCAGTCGATTAATGAGGCGCACGGGCGCGCCGCTAAGCAGAAGCTTATGCGGGAGCTCGAGGCCCGGTTTGGCACGCGGCTGCGGAAGGAGACCGGCGGGCGAGGCGAAGAGCGCTTTCAGGTTCAAGATCCGCCCGGCCGCTGGGCGGCCTTGGTCCGGGAAGGCTTGCGCCATTTTACTCTGTGGAATACCCCGCATCTGCCGGACCCCTTCCGGCCCGGACAGGATCTCCTGCCCGTCCGTTATGCTTCCGAGGTGAACCGTATGCACATGATTCAGGATCCGAGTTGCCTGGAGCGCTGGACACGTGCTTTGAGATTGGACGCCCCTGCATTGGTCCTTCCCCGATTCTTCTTGCCCAACGCCGACCGTGGTAATCATTCGGGGGGTGGCAACGGCGGCCAGAGTTGGCCATTGACTGAAGACGAGCGGCAGGCGATCAAGACGACCGTAGCGGAACAAGCCCGCCGTCGTAAGGCGGTATTGGGCGGGTGGCCGTATTTATCAATTCTGGTGGACGGTCGGGAGCGCGCGCGCCTGGAGCGACTGCGGACCGATCGGGTACGGTTGACCCTAGCGGCCACGGCGCAACTGATCGAAGTGCGGGCGCCGGACTCGGAAGGCGACGTAGTGCTGGGGGTGTACTTACTCTCCGACGACGATTATGAAAGCGGCGATGGAACGGCGACCGTTGGGATGGCGTTGGAAGGTGGACAAAAACTTTCGTTTAGCGTGTCGCGCACGACGGGGAGCTCGGAAGAAGCCGGCGCCCTCATGATGGAAGTGGTCTACCAAGAGGCGCACCCGCTGCGGGCGGCGGCCTGGTACCTTAAGCAGTGGCCTCGTTGGTTTTGGCCGGCGCGACCCCGCGTACTCGCGACGGCGGCGCTGCTGGTCCTGCTGGCGGTGGTCCCCATCTACTATTTGAGCCGATCGCGCTCTTGGGCCTCGCTGGGTGTTCAGGAATTTGAAAAGGAGCTAGACCAGCGAGTACGCGTGGCCCGTTCCTCTCTATCGAGCGGGACGACCGCTGCCGATGACTGGATGAGCATCCTCCAGCAGGGGGATCGCCGGCAGGCGCGGGCGCGGCTGCTCGCCCTCTGCCAGGCCCATCCATACAGCTTCGAGGCCCACTATTACCTGGGGCTATGTTATCTGGCCGATGCCCGGCGCGGCCTCCTTCAACGTAAAGACAGTGTCCACGTAGCGGAGGGTATCCGCTATATGGCGCGGGCCGGCGCGCTGGCGCCCAATCCAGCCTTCCAGGCCAACTGCTACTTTTATCTGGCCTGGGCCCACGTAATGGATAATGATTATGGCCTGGCTCGTAAATACCTTTGGAACATACTGAACCTAGAAGATTCGGGCCAGCCGGTGCAGCAAAAAAAGGAGCTCGCACGTGAGTTGTTGAATAAAATACAATGAATCGGGACTATCCGTTCCTAAACCAGCGGCCCTTTTTTGGCGCCGTGTCCCTTAAAAAGGAGAAAACCTTATGGCGAAAAAAGCGTGTTTTTTTCTGCACCCCCGGAGTCTACTCGCAGTAATTTTTGTTTTTCTCGTAACCCTCTCCTATACTTTCGCAGAGGAAGCAGAGTCCACACCTGTATCGGTGCAATTAATCGATTGCGGACAGGTCCATGTCGCGGCCGGGAACGATGGTAATCTGGTGGATATTCGCAAGCAGGAAGATTCCGAGAGTCAGCGAATTTATCAGTGGGGTGGCGGAGTCGACTCGGAAATAATCGATGGGGATGAAGAGCTACCTGAAGGCTTCGTGTGGATCGGGAACATCGAAGGATGCGTGTACCAAGCCTATACCACCACCACTTCTCCCGAAGCAGAAAACGCGACCGAGGCTGAGGCGGACACGCTCGCTTTGGTACTTTCCCCAGGTGGCCCATTAGCGCCTTCCCAAGTTATTAGTGGGTTCCATAGAGACGTTCCTAATGAACCTATTGTTGTCCCTATTGGCCCTCCCGATGTGTGCGTGCAACCACAAGGAGGGTGCGTTATTATCTGTCGTCCAGGACAATGCGAGAACTAATGGATGCGATCCTTGGGAAAAGGGTTCTTAGTATTTGACAGGGTGAGTTTGTGCTGAAACGGTCAAAATAGTTATTGGAGGTAGCGCCTTCCAAGCTATATTCATGCGGGTATATTACGATTTTCAGCGTTCTAAATTTTTTGAATTTTCTTGTTTGGTTCCGGCTCGTCCGAGTTAGGGCTGGTCATTACCAAACTTTTGCGCTAAACCGAAGGCTGGATAAACCGGCCGCGTAGCGATTGATGACTGTAGCCGTGCCTTTCAAGGCACGGCAGGTCCGGCGGCGGAAATCCCTTCCGTCCCGACACTGTCGGGACGATTGAACCACAGCCACAGAATAATAATTATGGCCAATACCTACACATCACTCCACTACCGCATCGTCGAGCGTTATTTATGGGACGGAATTTTCTAGGGTGCCGGTAGAACGCCATGATCGGCGGACTCAATCGTCGCTGACGCGACGGGGCCTGCGGTGGGCACATGGGACCCGTGCCCTAAAGGACACGGCTAAAGTCAACGGGCCGCTATGCGGCCGCTTTATCCAGCTTTCGGGTCGGCGGAAAAATCTGGGTTGGGACAAGCAAGGAGAGTATTGCTATGATCTTTATCCGAGAGGCGGAGATCGGCCCATTCCGATTTAGATCATATGGATTATGGCGGGTTGGCTTCGTTTTGCTTGGGATGGTTGTTCTCCTGTTTGGCGAGAAGCACTATGCGGCAGTCAGCAATTACCAGCAAGCCCTGCTGCGGTTCAGCGAGCAGCGCTGGGATGAATGTATACCGCTTTGCCTGAGCGCCCTTCGTGAAGACCCGAAAGCCGATCGCTTGTACGAACTGGTAGTGCAGGCTAGCCAACAGCGCAAAAACTTGCCGATGGCCTTTTCCTATTTTGAGCAATTGCGCCACGAGCCCGCCATGAGATTGTCTGCTCATTATGGTTTGGGGTTATGTTCTGTGGCGGAGAAAAATTACACGGAGGCTATCGCTCAATTTGAACAAGCCATCGTCCTCGATCCGGAATTTTACCCACCCTATTTACGAATCGGAGAAACCTATCGAGACGCCGGCCGCTCGGACGCCGCCGTTAAATACTTCGCAAACTTATCAAAAAGAAGCCCAAGACCGGCCAATGCCTTTTTAGGCCAGGCCTATGCTTATGAATTAGCCGGTAAGTATACGGAGGCCTTGGACGCGTTAAATCGATGCCTCCGCTGGAATCCCCGTCAAATAATGGCCGACGAGATTAAAAGGCGGATCTGCCACAAGCTGCAAAAGTATAACGCCGCTATCGAGGCCGCGGAAGCCATCGAAAAACTAGATAAGGCCGGCCGGAATATGGAAATCCATGCGAGAAACTATTGGTATCTGGGTGATGTCTATGCCGGCTTGGATTTGGATAAATTAGACCGGGATAAAGCAGAGAGCTATTACAAAAAAGCGATCAGCCTGGCCCGCGACCCGCAAGTGCAAGACCGGCGCAGTGAGGAGACCGCTCTGAGGAAGCTTGGAGCGCTGTATGGGGAACAAGGGCGTTACGAGGAGGCCTTAAAACACTTCGAGGCGTCGGGAAAACTATGCCAGCAAGCCGGCTATCTCAAGGAGAAGGCCGCCGGCCTGTGGCGTAAAGGTGAGCTCTACCACAAGCAGGTGGATCTGGCTAACGCCTACCAGTGTTTTAGACAGGCCGCTGATCTGTCTAAGGAAATTAACTATACAGTTATGGAAAGTAATACCTATCGAGGGCTGGGTCATGTATTTACCGATTACACGGATTATGAAACGGCGCTCTATTATTTCAACAAAGCACTCGCAGCCAGTCAGGATCCGATAGTCCAATTGCTGGCCTTACAAGGCATCGGAAATGTGTATCTATTAAAAGTCGAATATGACCGCGCATTAGAACATTATCAGAAAGCTTTGAGGGTAGCTCCCCCGTCTAACAATGCCTATTTTACGTATCTTTCAATCGGGCGGATTGGTCTGATTTATTTTAAACTGGGAAAGTACCCGGAGGCTTTGCGCTATTTAGAAGAGGGCGTGGCTAAGGCCAAAAAGGCCAATGACCGGTGGCGAGTAGCCCTATGGCAGAAAATGATCGGCGACGTGATGCGCATACAGGGCAAGCCGGCAGAGGCCGAACAATGGTGTAAGTTGGCGCTGGCGGTGGACGCACATAGGGCGAAGAGTGATATATATGAAGGGCTGGGAGATGTTCAACGGGATTACGGATTCGACCGGCCCGCCCTCGAGTTCTATGAGCAGGCCATTCAGTCGGCGGATGAAAATATAGACCAGTTAACCAAAGAAGAGCGGGACATCTACTGGGATTTTAAGATTTCACTTTATGAAAAAACCATCGACCTTCTTATACTAATGAGCCGGATTTATCAGGAGCCGCAGTATCTTAAACAAGCTTTTGACTACGTGCAGAAGTTTACTTCACAATCTCTGTTGGAATCTCTCGTGCAAGCCTGGTGGGTAAAAGAGCAGTTGCCGGAGCGGCTGGATAAGCCGTCTTACAAACGGCTACTGGCCATTCAGAATGAGATCAGCCGCTTATATAAGGAGCTGGCCACGGTTCGTAACCGCGGGAAAGGACGGGAAGCGGAAGAAAAAGCAAAAGAACTGGAAGTGAAAATCGGTAGTCTGAGTGAAGAGCGCCGGAAATTGGTCCCGCACAACGATCCACATTACACAGAACTAATCAGACGGGAGAAACTAACTGTTGAAGAAATTCAGACCAGAGTACTTAAACCAGGTCAGAGCTTGTTGGTTTACTTTGTGGGAAAGAAAAAGGCGTTTGCCTTCATCCTGAGCCGGAATCGATTCCTTTGTAAAGAACTAATCGGTGTCAATACGGATATACTGATCCAGCAAGTAGGCGCCGTCAGCCCCCTGCTTTTTAACTGGAAGCGAAGCAGCGCTTCGCCGAGAATTGAAGAAACTAGCGCAAACATTCAGTTACAGGCGCTCCATCAATTGTACATGAGCCTCTTCAAGCCGCTGGAAGAGTATCTGGATTCCCCCACCGAATTAATTATCGTTCCCGACAGCCTCTTATATCGAATACCGTTCGAAATGCTGGTAACCCGGTTCCGAGACCAGGAAAAGCCCAGCTACCTAATCCACCGCTATGCCATATCCTATACCTATGCGTTAGCTTTCTGTCTCCCGAATGGTGTTCGCCACCTGGACCGGCCCGTCAAAGAAAATGTAACAAATCTCCTCATCGGCAATCCGGATTTTCGCCGTCCCCGTCTTGTGGCCGAAGGCGGATCTCCCCCGGCAGGAAACGACCTCCCGATCCGACGTGCGGAAAGTTACAATCCGTTGCCATTTGCTCAGAGGGAGCTCCAAGACGCGTTGAAATATGTTAGAAACTCCAAGGTGTATACGGGGAACGCGGCCACCGAGCGAGTCTTCAAAACGTATGTGGAACGCGCCGAGCTCTGCCATCTGGCGACCCATGCCGTCGTAGATTCGTTTAATCCGCGCTATTCTCATATCGCCTTTACGCTCGACCCCTCAATCAATCAACGAGATCAAGAGGATGGCCTTCTTTACCCGTATGAGATTCTAGACCTCTCGCTTCGGGCGGAATTGATCTTGTTGATCGGATGCCAGACGGGCAGCGGAAAAATGCGCCCGGGTGAGGGAATTGACGGGTTAGCTCGCGCCTTTTTGCACGCCGGGGCGCGCAGTGTTCTGGCCACGCTATGGGACGTCACGGACAACGAAGATACAGTGGAACTGGTTCGTGAGTTTTATAGGCACCTGGCGCGGGGGGTAAGTAAGAGCCGCGCTTTACAACAGGCTAAACTGGATTTGATTGAGCAGGGCCGGGGATGTTTTTCTTGGGCTCCCTTCGTACTTATTGGCGACCCTAACGGCCGTGTGACCTCGGTCCGCGACTCGAATTTGTGGATCTATGTTGCGGCCGCTCTTGTTCTGTTACTGATCTGTTGCCCGCGTATCGCGCGTATTTTAAGGTCTCAGCTTGCGGGGCCGAAACCTGAAAGTCAGTAGGCTGTGGCGTGGTGAGTAGGCGCTACAGAGGCCACCGAGAAGCCACGAAATTGGTTTGAACTAGATCACAGAACAAATTATCGGAACCGCCATCGAGGCGCATCGGACACTGAGGGTGGGCCGGCTGGAATCGACGTATGAGGGGTGCCGCGGCCGAAGGGCGGTATGCGTAGAAAGATTGTAACTGTTCACGGGGATCGGGGGTCAGGGATCAGAGGCTGAGGGCCCGGAGGTGCCGATGACTGTTAGGAATTATCGTGATTTAGAGATTGGGTAGTGGGGCGGATGCTTAACGGATTGCGGACGGTTTGGAAAAGAAATCCAACCAATAGCGCCCGACCCCCGTGAACGGTTACGAAAGATTGTATGACGGGTGTAGTCCTCGGTGAACTCTGTGCCTCTGTCGTGAAATTCCCGCCTGTTTGGTTCCGGCTCGTACGGGTTAGGGATATAGCTTCAGATCCCGTCGCGCCAGCTTGGTCGCATGCGTAAGGTAGCCACGCAGGGCGTCCGTGTGTCGTTCGAAGCGCTGTAGGAACAAGCGCGCAACCTCTTTGCGCGAGATATGACCGGTAACATAGGCGCGGTAGAGCTCTTCTCCGAGGAGGTATCCCAATTCATGTGTCATGATGGCCGCTTTGCGCCCTGAAGCCCGCAATCCCATCTTAAGCGTCTCCGGAACGTTCTTGTACTTGCCATAATTCCGCTCAAACTGTTTATGTTCTCGGATGAATTGTCCAATCGCGGCGTGGCTGTATGGTGTGAGGCCCAGCCGCTTCAGCGCCTTTGGGCATACTGGAGCATCTCTCAAGAAAAGGCTTTCTTTGTATTGGTTGCGACCGGGGTCGATCAGCTTGGAGCCGAAGTAACCCAGCGCCTCTTCCAAGACCCGCCGATAGAAAGCATCCACTCGGTACTGGCGGCTGCCGTTGGCCATCACGCCCACTTGTTTCCGACAAGCATAATGGACAAAATGGGCGGCCTCTTCGGCCCCGTGTACGATATTCAGCTTGCCAAGGTATATGGCGTTTATGCTGGGAATATAGCAACTACCCTTGGATTCCACATGATGCCGTATGTGAGATTTCTCCGATGGGCTAAGATTGCCCATGTTAAGCAGGGACTTAAATAGACCGCTATCGTCTGGACCATAAATCTCCGGGAAGACGTCTACGAGATATTCGGCGCAAGCGCCTTTGCGAGTGAGTCTGAAGCTGTACTTGTCGACTTGTATAAAATTAAGGATCGTGTCGATCAAACTGTGAATGGTCGAAGTCAAATCCAAGTCTTCGTCGTCGCCGCGGCCGGCGCGCCAGCTCTCGGTCGCCTGCCGATAGGCCTCATACTTTAGAAAGGGCGCCGCGGAAAACACGCACCAGGTCCGGCCGTTGATCCTGACAACTTTTTCTCCCTCTTTCCCTTCGCCGGCCAACCCCCAGTAGAGCTCGTCCTGGTTTTGCAAGATGATCATGCTTTTCTTATACGGCGGAATTCGGCACAATTGCTTATCAACCAGAGCCGGCAAATGTTTGCTTGCCAGGTGCGATTCCCCGATGATAACCACCGGCAAGTGATCCGGGTACGCCTTCGACAACGAAACAATTCTCTGCGCGGCATGCTTGTCGCGAATCCTAAGATTCTGGTAATCGTTCCGTTTTTCGCAGTCAATCCCGAACGTGGGAATATCATATTTCCGTGCGGTCAATAATATCTGGCGATAAGCTTCCCAATTATACCCCCACTCTAAATCGTACTCGATCCGACGCAGGAACGCGTCGTCGGAGATACGCCCATTCATCCAGGCTTCCAGCGCCGTCTGGTTTCGGCTATAAAACATTTCCAGGGCCAGCACGACCTTGGGCCGGGTTCTGCAGAGCCGCTCCAGAAACTCGGAATGAAAGGCCTGGCAGGCGGGCAAGGCGTGGTAATCGCCCAGGTATACGATGTCGGCCTGCCGCGCCTCATGGTATAAAGCGTCAAAGTCGGAAACGCTGGTATACGCCGCGAATTCTTTATTAAATCGGCTGATGTAGGGACTGCTGACGAGTCCGTTGGCCTCTTCAATTTCTCGTTTAATCTTCTCAATTTCACGGCGCTCAAAGGCAATTTTCTCACCCAAGTTCCGTGTGCGGCAGATTTGTGTCCGCATAGGTCTTTATCACATCCTGCTGGAAAATGTGTAAGGGGTGACTGTTTTTCATTATACCAAAAGCCGACCTCAGATTCGATCATCAGATATCGGATGGGTGTGCGTCAAATTTGTTGGTAAGGTATGCACTGCACGTAAGCCTCGGAGAGGCGAAATGTTTATAGTGCCGAATGATCGAGCTCCAGAGTTGTCGACAACTCGGCTTGCTTTTTGCCAGGGCCTACGCTAGATTTCTACGCTGTGATAGAAGCATCATCGCAGGAAGGCTCTGTAGTTCATCGATTAGTCAAACAGACACGAACCGCAATATATGTGGCCGTAATGGCGCGAATGCAGGCAGACTTGCGAAAGACGTGGGAGGTTATATATTGAGGCCTACGATGCCCCGAACCCAGCTAATCGAGGCATTGCGCAGCTTCCCAACCGTGAGCGCGCTCCGCAGCTCAAAGTTTTTCAAGGACCATTCGGCAAACCTTAATCAATGGCTAAGTGTGCCGGAGCGGCATCAGTATGCCGGCGCGCAGCCGAAGTTGCGCTCCTTCCTACGCGTCGTTAGTTGGAACATTGAAAAGGGAAAAGAATTTGAAGGGCTGTTGGCAGCCTTACAGGAACATCCGGTCTTGTGTTGGTCTGACGTTATCTTGCTTAATGAAGTTGACGTCGGTATGAGTCGTTCGCGCAACCGGCATGTGGCGCGGGAATTGGCCCAAGGGCTGGGCATGAACTATGTGTTTGCGCCGGCACATCTGGAGCTGACCCGCGGCGTGGGTGAGGACGTGCTCGTTCCCGGAGAGAATACGGACTCGCTACAAGGGAACGCTATTCTTTCGCGTTATCCATTATCTAAGGCGCGCCTACTGGAACTTCCGACTTGTTTTGAGCCTTTTGAATTTGAGGAGAAACGCTGGGGTCGCCGCATTGCGCTGTCCGTCGATATAGAATCCCCGATAGGAACCATGACGTTCATTGGAACTCATTTGGAAGTCCGCAACAGCCCAGCTTGCCGGACGCGGCAGATGCAGAGCATTATTAAGTGGCTGGAGTTCACAGCGGCGACGCGCCCGGTTTTAATCGCCGGCGATTTTAATACAAATACTTTTTCACGCGGCAGCGCATGGCGAACCCTGCGGGCCATGGTTACTTTACTCTGCTCCGACCCAGACCGCATTCGACAACGGCTGGTAACCCCACAAGCCCAGCACGAAGGCCTGTTCGAGGCGCTACGCCGGCATGGCTTCACCATCGACGGATATAACGATGAACAACCGACCGCCGTTGTTCCTCTTAAAGGCATTGAGGATGGTCAATATATTCCCGGCGTCGTGCAGCGATGGGCGACCCGGCGTATGGCGCGTTACGATTTCCGGCTCGAGCTTCGTCTGGACTGGATAGTCGCCCGAGGATTGCGACCACTCGGAGCGTATGAGGTCGTTGATCAAACTACCGGCGTCGGCAGTGTCACGGCACAAACCGTGAAAGGCTTGGCATTTCAGCAGCGGCCCCTTTCGGATCATGATCCCATTGTCGCGGACCTATTGCCAAGGAACCTTGGCTAGTGTGGGCCGGATAAAACTCCATTTGACCTCCCAGCCCAAAGCTCTATCGACCATGATTTGAATTGCATTGGCATAAGCCATGCCGGCATCGGCTCAGTGATTGGGCGGTTGATGATGCGACCAGTCCCCACGGATTCATCTCCGAAAGCCGAACGGGGTGGCTTGCACCGGTAAATCAAAAACGGCCAACAAACTATAGAGCGCCGTCACGCACAGGAGATTCCGGTCGCTTTCCCCATTCTCACCGACTAACTGAGAGGATGAATCTCACCCGCATAAAATGGTTTCCTTCCTACTACAAACATGATAGAGTAGTGAGTTGAAAAGATTTGGCGAATGGGGCTTGATAAGAGGGAGAATCACGCATGGCTTTAACCTTACGCAATCTTCTATACGAAGTTACTTCCGGCGTGGCGCGCGTTATCATAAATCGCCCGCCGATGAATATTCTCGACCAAGCTACGATCCAGGAAATGCAACAGGTGCTCGATAGCATCGCTGAGGATCCGGCGATCGATATTATTGTCTTCTCGGGCGCCGGCCCGAGGGCTTTTTCCGCAGGCGTAGAGATACGCGACCATTTGCCGGAAGCCGCGCCCGCAACACTGCCCGGTTTTCACCGATTGTTTTTGACTCTCATGGATCTGGAGCGGACCACGATAGCGGCCGTACACGGCTTCTGTCTGGGCGGTGGCTGTGAGCTGGCCTTATTTTGCGATTGGGTCATCGCTACGGCCAATGCCCAATTCGGGCAACCCGAGATTAAAGTTGGAGCCTTCCCGCCGGTGGCCGCCGTCTGGTTGCCTAAGCTTATCGGCTATCGACGGGCGCTGGAGCTGATCTGCGATGGCCAGTCGATTTCCGCCCAGGAAGCGCGAGATATCGGCATGATCAGTGAGATCGTTGCCAACGATCACCTCGATGCCGCGGTCGCGGCCACTGTTGCGCGTTTGCGTGAGCGTAGCCCGCTGGTGCTCCGCCTGGCGCGACGGGCAATGCAAATCGGCCAACCGAGTTTTCGGGAATCCCTGCTACAATCGGAAAAACTTTACTTGGATCAGCTCTTAAGAACGGAAGATGCTGTCGAAGGGCTAACGGCATTTTTGGAGAAGCGCCCGCCGGTCTGGAAGGGAAGATAAGAGGAGTTATTCATGACCTCGATGGGGCACCACGACGGATGAAAACAGCAACGACACGCCTGGGAGCGCCGGCGTCTCGCCGGCAAGGGTGGCCGCAATTCGCTACGGGATTCGCCGGCAGAGATGCCGGCGCTCCCAGGTATTTTCAGAGGTGTTGCCCATGCGCCCTTTGGGCGCACCACCAGGGATGAAAATCGGCAACAGAGCCACGACCGTAAGGGAGTGGTCAGGACCACTCGCTGACGCTCATGGCTCTGTTTCGCCGGGTATTTTCAGGGGAGAGTAAATGAATGCTTTGTGGTTGATGGTCGTCGCGCTTTGCGTGTTGACTATCGCTTACCGCTATTACAGCGCTTTCATTGCTTCCAAAGTGCTGCTGCTGGATGACCGCCGCCCCACGGCGGCTCACCAGTGCGGCGACGGGCAAAACTATGTTCCCACCAACAAGTGGGTCTTATTCGGGCACCACTTTGCCGCCATCACCGGGGCCGGCCCGCTGATCGGGCCAGTTTTGGCCGCGCAGTTTGGGTTTCTCCCCGGCTTCCTGTGGCTGCTGGTGGGCGTGGTTATCGGCGGCGCCGTGCAGGATTTTATTATTCTCGTCTCCTCGACCCGCCGCAAGGGGAAATCGCTGGCGGAAATTGCGCGGACGGAGATTGGCCCGGTGGCCGGGCTGATGGCCGCCATCGCTATTCTCTTCATTGTTATCATTGCGCTGGCCGGCCTGGGGTTGGTAGTGGTCAACGCGCTGGCGGAAAGCTCGTGGGGCGCCTTTACGATTGCCTGCACGATTCCCTTGGCCTTGTACATGGGCCTGCACATGTACCGTTTCCGCAAGGGCAAAATCGCTGAAGCTACCACAATCGGCGTGATCGGTTTGTTGTTGGCGGTAATTGTCGGCGCATGGATTCCCAGCTCGTCGCTGGCTCCTTTCTTTACTCTGAGCCGGCATAAGATCACCATATTGCTGGCCGCGTACGGCTTCATCGCCTCGGTTCTGCCCGTTTGGATGCTCCTCTGTCCACGCGATTATCTTAGCTCCTATATGAAGCTTGGAACCATCGCGCTGCTGGTGATAGGCGTCATCATCGTACATCCTGAAATACAAATGCCTCCATTAACCAAGTTCATTGATGGAGGCGGACCTATCGTACCGGGCAAGCTTTTTCCGTTTGTCTTCATTACCATCGCCTGCGGCGCCATTTCCGGATTTCATGCGTTGGTGGCCTCGGGAACGACACCAAAAATGATCGACAAGGAAACCGACATGCGCCCCATCGGCTATGGGGCCATGCTCATTGAGGGATTGGTAGGGATTACTGCGCTCATCGCGGCCACCGTCCTCCACCAGGGCGATTACTTCGCCATCAATGTCTCACCCGAGCTCTTCAGCACTTTAGGAATACCAGTGGTCAATCTACCGGAACTAGAACGCCAGGTGCAAGAGGTGGTCGCCGGGCGCACCGGCGGGGGCGTTTCCTTGGCCGTCGGCATGACTCAGATCTTCAGCGGGTTGCCGGGGATGAAAGGTCTCATGTCCTACTGGTATCATTTTGCGATCATGTTCGAAGCGCTGTTCATACTGACCACGATCGACACGGGGACGCGTGTGGCCCGCTTCATGGTGCAGGAATTTCTCGGCCGATTCTACGCGCCGATGGAACGCACCGATTGGCTACCCGGTTCGATTATCGCCAGCTTATTGGTAGCGCTGGGCTGGGGTTATTTTATTTATACGGGCAATATCAGCACGATCTGGCCGATGTTCGGAGTGGCCAATCAACTGTTGGCGTCGGTCGCGCTCTGTGTGGGCACAACGGTAATTATTCGAAGTGGTCGGGCTCGTTACGCGTGGGTCACGATTGTGCCGCTCGCCTTCGTGAGCACCACGACCTTGACGGCGGGGTGGAAGAACATCACGGACAACTTTCTGCCGCAAATTCATAAAAGCAGTAGCTTGGCCTTCCAAGGCTATCTTAACAGTGCGCTCACCGCCATCATGATGATTTGCGCGGTTATTATTATTATTAACTCCCTCATATGCTGGCGGGCGGCGTTAGCGACACCGCCTATGGGAGCGCCCGTACCGCAGCCGGAAGCCTAGCAATAACCAAGGAAGACGGACGTAGAATGAAGGATGAAAACTCAGGTATTTGGCTGAGGGGAAGGGAACCGCGGTTAGTTTCGATGGCTGGACACGGCAAGGGTCGTATGCCATTCTCCCCGCTTCCCCTTGAGGCTTCTCCTGTATCTTCCTTCCTTCCTGCTTCAGCCTTCGGCCTCCGTTCTTTCAGGGGAGTTGTTCACGCGCCCTGTGGGCTCACCGCGACGTATGAAAATGGCAACAACACCCCTGGGAGCGCCGGCATCCTTGCCGGCAAGGGTGTACGCGGTCCGCGATGGGACTCGTCGGCAGGGATGCCGGCGCTCCCAGGTATTTTCAGGGGAGTGTCTGGTGCCTCCGGTTATTAGTTTAAAATCCATCTATAAATCGTTTGACCAAAAGGCGGCCGTTGTAGACGCTTCCTTCGACGTCGATGAAGGCGAAGTGTTCGGAGTGCTCGGACCCAACGGCGCGGGAAAGACCACCCTTATACGGATGCTCATTGACATCATCAAACCGGATAGCGGCAGAATTCTTTTTTATGGACACGCTCTGGAGACCGGAGATAAAGACACGATTGGCTACCTTCCGGAAGAGCGGGGATTGTACAAGAAGCAGAAAGTTCATGAAGTGTTGACCTATTTTGCCCGCTTGAAGGGAATGGATGGACCGGCCGCGCGCGCCGGCGTTACCCACTATTTAGACCTTCTGGAAATGGCGGATGTCCGAAATAAGCGAGTAGAGGATCTCTCGAAAGGGATGCAGCAGAAAATCCAGTTAATCGCGGCTATCATCGCCGGTCCTCGAATTGTAATTCTTGACGAGCCGTTTAGCGGACTTGATCCGGTCAATTTACGGCTGGTTCGTGATTTCATATGGGCGCTGAAAAAGAGCGGAAAAACGGTTTTGCTTTCCACACACATGATGGTGCAAGTGGAAGCTATATGTGATCGCCTGTTTATGATCTACGATGGGCGCTGCGTGCTCTATGGCCCGGTCGCCGAGATCAAGCGGCAATTTTCGGACAACGCGATCCTTATGCGGGCGGCTGTAGACTACGCGCGCATCCCCATGATTGGGCGTTTCACTACGAACGGCGATGCGACAAAAGTGTATCTTAAGTCGGGCTTCGTTCCCCTGGATCTTCTACAATGGCTTACTGAGCAGAAGGTCGAAATTAGTTACTTTGAGCAGGCCTATGCTTCGCTTGAAGATATTTTTGTCAACATTGTAAAGGGAAAAACCCGTGAGCCGTAAGATATGGATTGTGGCCCAGCGCGAATATCTGGCTGTGGTTAAGCGGTGGGGCTTTATCGTAACGGTTGTGATGATCCCCCTGGCTATTGCGCTGCCCAGTGTGATCATCGGTTTCATCAGCGCCCATCAATCGGCCAAGGATGAACAGAAAACCGTGGTCTTGGGCGTTGTTGACCAGGCCCGTGTTACGGGAGACGACCCGACCCAAGATCTTCCGCAGAAGGGACAATCTGGCCCGCCCGGAGAGGTACCCGTGCTTTATGGATCACTGCGGCTGCAGCTCGAACTGGCGCGCTGGGTTAACCGTCAAGGGATTTCTTTCCGCTTCTATGAGCCCGATGCGTTTGAAACCGCCCAAATGGATATGAAGGTCGGGCGCGTCCGCGGCTTCTATGTGATCCCCGAGGAGTATCTCAAGACCGGCAAAGTTATCTATTACGGCCGTGCGGACAATGTGTTTCGTGATCGTCTACGGTCCGGGGATAGTCTGCTGGGAACGGTGCTGGTTGATAGCCTGCTCCACAACAAGGTCTCCCCGATGATAGTGCAGAGGGTGAAATCGCCGCTCATGGTCGAGGAGCTCACCGTCGGAGAGAGCGGACAAATTGCTAAAAACAACCTATTTGTCACGGTCGGTCGCAATTTGCTGCCGCTGGGGTTTGGCATGCTGTTGATGGTTTCGCTTTTCATGGCGTCGGGGTATTTGCTGCACGGCGTTGCCGTAGAGAAGGGAAATCGGATCATGGAACTGCTGCTCTCTTCGGTAACGCCGGTAGAATTGATGGGTGGGAAACTAATCGGATTAGGCGCCGCCGGATTAACGCAGGTCACTATTTGGCTGTTATTCGCTTTGGGCCCGGTGCTTTTTGTGCTGCCGGCGCTCGAGTTTCGTCCTCTGCAGTTTGTGCTTTCTCTCCTGTATTTTCTTTTGGGTTATTTGCTCTTCGGCAGCCTGATCTTGGGGTTAGGGTCGTTAGGTGAAACGCAACACGAAGCTCAGCAGCTCGCTGGAATCATAACCTTTACCGCCGCTTTGCCGCTGGTCTTTAGCGGATTGATCTTGACTAACCCGGATTCCACGCTTTCTCGCCTTTTGGGATTCATCCCCTTCACGGCCCCCAGCGTCATGATCATAAGAATTGGCTTACGCAGCGCGGGCTGGATAGATACGGTGGGATCGTTGGCCGTACTGGCGCTTTCCGTGTATTTGTGCGTGAGCCTGGCGGCAAAACTTTTCCGAATTGGCGTACTGCTGTATGGAAAGCGTCCGACGATTCCCGAGATTTGGCGCTGGGTGTGGGCTTAACCCGAGCCTCCGAACCAAAAGTCAGGCCGCCATTAGCGGCGGTCCTTACTATTAAGAATCGAATCCCGGCAGAAAGGGCTTTTGCCTCTCTCATGATCTGCGCCTGCCTGGTTGATCTTGACCTTTGATTTGGCCGTAGTGGTTCATATGAAACGCGTGACATAAGGCAATGGCGAGCGCATCGGAGGCATCACTGGGAGAAGGGGTCTCGCGTATAGACAAGATGACCTGGACCATTTTTTGAACTTGTTGTTTGTCGGCCCGACCATAGCCGACTACGGAGTTCTTAATTTCCAGCGGCGAATAGGCATGCACCGGAAGATCGGCTTGCGCCGCGGCTAAAAGAATAACGCCGCGCGCATGGCCGAGGCGAAGGGCACTCTTGACATTGACGGCATAGAATACATCTTCAAGCGCAACCATATCCGGCTTAACATTGCGAATCAGGTCTATGAGCTTTTCGTAGATATGGCGCAATCGCATAGAAAAATCCGCACGGCGCTGCGTGCGGATGACCCCATATGCAATCAGGGCATGCTGTCGTCCGTCGCTATGGATAAAGCCATATCCCGTGGTTTCACAGCCCGGATCGATTCCGAGGATTACCGACATCCTGATTAGCCCGCTTCCAGCACAGAGGGATCCAAATCAGCATTCATCCAAACTTTTTGCACATCCTCGTGTTCTTCGATGGCTTCCATCAACCCCACGCACTGATGCGCCGGTTTGCCCGTCAGGTGAACCGCGTTTTGCGGGATCATCTGTACTTCCGCCAAAGTAATCTTCACCGCATTCTTTTCAAAAGTTTCCTTGACGGCTTCCAATTTATCGGGCGGAGTAAATACTTCGAAATTTTCGCCATCTTCGCGCACATCTTCCGCCCCGGCATCTAAGGCAAGCAGGAGAATATCATCCTCGTTGTGCACGCCTTTCTCGACAATGATATAGCCCTTGCGATGGAACATCCAAGCCACCGAGCCGTTCTCGGCAAGGTTTCCGGAATTCTTGGAGAAAAGATGTCGCAACTCGGCGACCGTGCGGTTCTTGTTATCCGTGAGCGCTTCCACGTAAATGGCCACACCGCCGGGCCCATAGCCCTCATAAGTGACCTCCTCGTAGGTAACGCCCGGCAGTTCTCCTGTGCCGCGTTGAATCGCTTTGGTAATGTTGTCCTTAGGCATATTGGCCGCTTGCGCCGCCGATATCACTGTGCGGAGCCTCGGATTCATGGACGGATCACCGCCTCCTTGCCGAGCGGCCACACTTAGCTCCTTGATCAAGCGAGTGAACACGCGCCCTCGCTTGGCATCGGCAGCTCCCTTCTTATGCTTAATGGAGTGCCATTTCGAATGTCCAGACATATTAAGCTCCTTTACGTTCCCGCACTTGGCAAGTGTCGCACCTAGGTATTTAATGCTATCCGTCTAATTCAAAAAAATATTACCACAGCGTTCACTGACCTGTAAAGCTTAAGACGGGGCTCTAGCAAAGCCTCGCCGGGCTCTTCGGAAGAGCCTTTCGGGATTGTTCCGAACGTTATGAGCCGGAAATCAAATCGAAGAGAGCATGATGAAAAAATACAACCGCGGCTTTTTCACTAAGCTGGAGTTTCGACTCGTAATCGGAAGTCCAACGCAGAACGCCCCGAAAAATTTCCCCTCCCCGCATCGTAATCTTAACCGTCTTCTTCTGCTTGAAGAAACTGTCGAGTAAAGCGGGGTTCAATTGGAAACGTTCCGGTCGCTCCAGGACCGGCAAAAGCCCGGCCTGCCGCAGCGCTGGCTTAATCTTCATCAGATCTTCAATCTCGTGCTGTGCCTCCGCCTTGTAAAAATACTTAATGTCTAATTTCTTGATTCGTCGCGGATTGGGAGTATTTTTTTCCTCAATATGAAGGTCGTACTTGCGAACTTTCTTCACCACGCCTTCGGCCTGGCCATTGTAGAGAATAAACACGAAATGGGTCTGAAATTTCAAGTGCTTCAAAAGGTATTTGAGTCCTTTGTTTCTAATCGGCTGGTTCTGCAAGCGAATTTTTTCGCGCACTTGATCCAGTGTAATTTCCCCCGTCAAGATTTTGCGGGCATAGGATTTGCTGATATTATTCTGTTTGGCAAAATCTTTTTCTTCTTGGCTATAAGTCTCGCTCATACCGCTCCCAGGTTGTCAGGATCTTGGGTTAGATAATTGGCATAGTGCTTGGACGGCCATCATAGTTTTATAGAATAGGGTTCAACGGCGACTATTTTCAATTCTCCAAGTGGTGTGACCGTCCCTACCGCTGCCTTCGCTGCTGCCCACAGGGCCAGCAAGGTCCATTATTATAGCACGGACGTATGTTTTAACAAGACGAAATCTGCCGCTTCTTATCACCGCAGAGCGCGTAAAAAAATATAACTACTCAGCCAGCGCTCTTAGCCCCTACGGGGCTGAGAGGCATGCCTGAATAGTTACGGATAAAATTAATTGGGCAAAGGTGTCTCTGCTTTCGTGATTCCCATTCTTTTTTTGGACAGTACCTGCGTGGGAACCGGCGAAGGCTCCGTTCGATCACTCAGCGTCCCCCCTTATGGACGCCGCACGCCACGTGGCGACGCGCATATTTTTTAAGATTTTTTAATTTCTTCGTACCTCCTGAGCCCCTACAGAACCGGGAGCGTTAGCGACCGTAGAAGCACCGTATAGCCCGTAGACCCGGTCGCTACGCGCCAGGTTTTGTATCAGGGTAGACCCGAATAGTTGCCAAACCCTCATTCACATCCCTGCGGAGATATCTTGGTCGACAAAGCGGCTCGGCGGGCCGCGCCGCCCGGCCGCGTAGCCCATCGTTTAGAGCAGGGAAATGTTCCCTGAAATTGAACAATACACCTTGTGTGAAAATCCTGTACTAACCCTAACTCACGGAATACCAATGCGAATAAGCATCGCCGCGGTTTGGCATATTATTTGCAGTCACGACCAAGCGGAGTGATAGTTTATCCTTGATGGCCATATCATTCGAAGTCATCATTTCATTTTAGGTTTTCCTCCCTGCTAAATATACAGGGACTCTCTCAAGCACACAGGCCGCAGGAGGCTCAGAGGGCAGTGCTTAATGGTAGCTAATCTATCTCCCCTCGGAACCCCATTGCACCCGGAGTTTCCTGCGGTTTTCCTTTCATGCCTCGCCTTAATCCTATCGACAAAAGAAAGCGTAAGTTCCATTTTGGATATTTTTTGCAAAACTCGTAACTTCCCATAATATATATTATGTTAAATTATATTGCTATATCGTAAATTCCCGTTGATTGCCAAAGAGGGCTATGCGTTCAAATCTTTTCTCAATCAGCGCGGGAAGATGGTTTTATGTGGGAGGCCTTCCATGCTATAATCAATGCAACGCTAAAGGAAACGCGCTGGCTATCGGGTTGCGCCTAAGATAATTAAATCCATGGAAAGATTTGGACCACGTCGTATTAAGTAGGACGACGGGGGGCGGCTGTTGGCGCGTACAGCCGTCCTGGCATGAGAAGAAAGCCAAGGAGTGTTTATGACAAAAATTAAATTGCTGTTTCTCGCGATTCTCTTGATCAGTGGCTCACTTTTGTTTCTACCGCATTTGCCAAAGCCGGCCTATAGTCAAGTATCCCCGTCCTACGGCGAGCCGTTACAAGGGCTCACTGATGAAGAGTTAAGACTCTTCAGAATCGGCCAAGAAGATTTTGAAGAAATTCGAGAGATTAATGATGGCCTGGGACCCGGCTTTAACGCGAGGTCTTGTGCGGAATGTCACTCCACGCCGGCTACCGGAGGCGCTTCCGCAATGTCCGTTGTGCGTTTCGGGTCGCTTACCGGTGAGGTTTTCGATGGACTTGAATCGTTAGGTGGATCGTTGTTGCAGTTATTCGCGATTCGTACGCGTTGCCAAGCGCGCATACCGCCGCAGGCCAATGTTATTGCGCGCCGCCTCACCTTACCGATTTTCGGAGACGGTCTGATTGAGTCCATTCCAGATGACGATATTTTGGCCACGGCTAAATCACAGACGGAAGATATGCGCGGTCGCGCTCATTTGATTAATGATTTGGCGACCAAGACCCGGCGGGTGGGTCGCTTCGGTTGGAAGGCGGTTCATGCTACTCTGCTCTCATTTAGCGCCGATGCGTATCTTAATGAAATGGGCATAACCAGCCGATTTTTGCCGGATGATCGCCCTCCCAATGGGGATATGGTATTGCTTGCCGAAT
>JACOSC010000294.1 GCA_016179055.1 Acidobacteriota bacterium | reverse complement strand
GCCAGCGGATCGGAGGATTGGAAAGTTAATCTCTGGAATGCCGAAACGGGTGCGCTTCTGCAGGCGCTGCCCGGGCACATGCTTTGGGTGCGCGCGGTCGCATGGTCTCCGGATGGATGTACCTTGGCCTCCGGCGGGGGGGATGGTGCGATACGGCTTTGGGGAAAATCCGAATAAGGAGGAGTCTTCTCTTCCAGTGCCGACTAATGACCAGGATTAATCTCCGAATGACGCAGGGATCTGCGATAAGGAAAACAGCCACTGTCTTTCAAATCAAGATTCTTCCAATGGCTCACACGGGCGAAGAATCTAGTGTCGAAAGTACGGGCCCTTCATGGAATCCCTACACCGGCTTCTTAATGGTTTCGACGACGTGGTTGATCCTTCTGCGTCGATGGTTGTGCCGACCAGAGCACGCCCGCAACCGCTAAACCGGCGGCTCGTCGGGCACATCCACACATGTAAAATAAGCATCCGGATCGCCATCGCGGCTATCCGTCCAGGCGACACAGGCTTTGGTTCCTACGCTAGTCGAGTTGATGTAATCACCAAAATTCGGTGAGCCTTCTCCCACTCCCCAACGCGAAGTAACGGAAGTTACTTTTATGTTCGGGTTAAAACTCATGGCGCCATCCGTGGATTGCGCAAAGAACAAATTGGTCATCACCGTGCCGGGGTCTTCCCGACGATCATAGAAGAAAACATTGACACGGCCCAGATCATCGATGCTGATCGTTGGATAGAACTGTATTGCCGTTGTAGCGTCGTCATTGATCACCAGCGGATTGCTCCAGGTTTCTCCGCCATCGGTGGAGCGAATCATGACCACATCGCCGTTCCCTCTGGGACATGCGGTATGCCACACCACATAGATATTACCGGTATTGGGTCCGCCCGTGTTATCGACCGTTATCTGGGGGAACGCCGGGTTTGGCCGATCAAGACCGGGGATTGGGAAATTGCAGATTTGTCCTATGGTTCGAGACGGCCCGAAGGTCGCGCCTTGATCGGCCGATTTGGCAAAGCCAATGCCGGTTTGCCCCGGCCACCCGATGTTCCATGCCACATAGACTTCGCCGTTGGGGCCGGCCGCCGGACATGAGCCCTGCACGCCGCCGGTAGTCACAACCGTGTGTGGTAAAAAGCTCTGGCCGCCATCCGTCGACCTATGCAGCCAAATCCCGACACCAAGTCGAGTATAGGATAAATAAATATCGCCGGTGTTCGGATCCACGGTGATAGCTTCCTTATCAAACGTCCCTGGCGGGCTGTCAATCACGGTGGGCTGGGCCCATTCGATCCCTTTCTCGGTAGGCGTTCCACGGGTAACCGCCAAGCCTCGCAAGTCATTCCAAATGCCGGACAAGAAAATGGCGCCATCCGCGCCGGTGGCCGCCCAGGGATCGCCCCGATGCAACGTGCGACCCGGCAGCGGGCCTCCATCGGAAAAGGTCTCTCCACCATCTACCGAGTAGGACCAGCCGACCCATTGGTAACCCGGCGATTGGCTTGGACAATAAAGTGCTCGGAAATCATTGTAACTACAAAGCACGACATTGCCGCTGATCGCGACGGCCGTCTCGCTTTGTGTGATGCCGCGCCCGTCCGAGCAAGTTACGCGATCGTTACAGCGCACATTGGGGCCAACCACCGGCGCCAGTATAGCCGGTGGAGCGTTGTTTGGCTCGGACCGCGGCGGGGGTTGATTGGGATTTGGCGTGGGGACTGTAGACATCGGTGTTTCGTGATCCGCAAATATGAGCACGGAATTAAAGCAAATCAACGTCAGGAACAGACCGTAACGAACGGCAAGGCAAAGCACTTTCATCATGACCTCCAAGTTAGGTTGACCCAATCAATTGGCAAAGCGTTTTTTTGATTGGCGATTGACCCTCGCTGCTGATTCTAAACTCGCTTCATTCTACCTGTGTTCCGCGGCGAGAACAAGGAAAACTTTGAAAAAGTATGGCAGGCTAGTTCCTCACCCGAACGAGCCGGAACCAAACACGTAATTAAAAAAGTTGGAGGCGCTGGAAAACCGTCAACTACCCGCATGACTAAAACGTGAAAGGCTACCTCTCAAAAATATTTTGCGCGTTTCAGCTCAATTACATCTTTTCAGACACTAATAATCTTAATTACTCACTTCGCGTTTATTGGCGTTCATTAGCGGTTTTCTTGGATAGAGCGCCATTATCTGTCCTCTTTAGTAACCGCGAATACACGCGAATTAACGCTAACCCGGGCGGGCCTACTGAGGATGCGCCCTCCTTGGCTTACCGCACACTGCCATCCAACGATAGAATGTAATCGGCCGGCGTCCACATATCTTTGGGCGCGCTTACGGCATCGCCCGCAATCCACAGGCTCCGCCCAGTGACGCCGCGGCCGGCTTCCACTTCGCCCGCCGTCAGGTAAATGCCGATCAGGTCGGCGCGGTGCAGGGCACCCTCTACGCGCAAAATATTTAGACCTTCCCGCAGCGGAACCATGGCCGTCTCGGCGACGCGCTCATAGTGATCGCCCTGGTCACGGAATATTTTCAACTTGCCTTCCCCGAGAGAAAACATCAGAACGCGCAAAGCCGCTTCGTCGCCTTCCGCCGTCGACGGGCCGTTTAAATCGAGAATGGTCATCCCCGCCAGGTCGACACCACCCTCCCGCGGCATGGCTTCATTGCCGACGTTAAACGCTTCCCGGCGTACGAAGCGCACCAAGTTGGGAATCAAATCGGTGAGCACTACGTTCACGCCGCGCGCTATGCGTGCACGCCAAGCGCGCTCCGAGCCGGGATCGAGCGGGAGATACCCCATTTTCATTTGCACACGCGCTCCCATGCGCCGCAACTCAGCGATGGCCTCGTCGGAAATACTGGGGTCCACCTCGGCCACTTCGGGGTTGTAGGGCGCATAGGCGGCCACGTCGCTCTCGCGGCGAATCCGCGCGATCATGGCCGCATTGGGATTGAGCGCCCGCAAGGCCGCCGCTCTTTCCGGACTTTTGATTTGGATGAGAATTTGATTTAAGACGCCCTCCTCCACGGCCAGCCGAACGATCGCCGCTTCCACATCATCTTTGGGCTCGATATTGCCGCAGACTTGTCGGGCGCGCAAGAATTGAAAACCCTCGCGTAGGGTGGGGATCGGTTGGTTGGGAACGCCGGGGATAAATGAACGAGCCAGAATCGAGCGCACATAGTCAAGCGTACGCTCCCGCACGAGACCCTGGCCGGTGCTGTTATACCAGGTGAAGGTATCATCATGGAAAGCGATTAATTCGTCATCGGCCGTGACGCGTATATCCATCTCAATAATATCCGCACCGTTCTCGTAAGATTTATTAAAGACGAAGAGCGTATCCTGCGGTCCGTACAGTATGCCGCCATTATGCGCGGTCACCACGGCGCCATCCCAGTCGCGATTGCGGATCATGACATCCAAGTCCACATTCGGGCTAGGATACTTGGCGGCGGCCACCAGAGCGCTCAAAAAGATTACGCCAAACGCTAACCATACGACCCATGAAAGCTTTCGCATAACCGCTCCTTTGAAAATACCTGGGAGCGCCGGCTTCCAGCCGGCCTCATCCGAGCCCGAGCACGGGTCTGCCGGCAAGATGCCGGCGCTCCCAGGGCGTCGCTCTGATTTTCATTGTTCGTGGCGCCCCCCAAGGGGGCATGGGCAACTCCTTTGATAAAGATCATTGAATAGGGCTAGCCAGGTTTCCGCATCAGACCATCCAACTGTCGTTGCAACCGCTGCTGCTAACAGTTGAACGAGGCGTCATCGAGACACGACGACTCCCCGTCCGTGGTTCGCGGTCAGTTGTCCGTTGCCACTGGAAATACGCAAAATTCGCCGATCCGAACACTTGCCTCATCGCCAACCAGTTTTGACCGGCAAGACTTCGAGCCCCATCACGTGACCCCAGTATACTACGGAATTCACTTCGACGGCAACTCGTAGAGCAGTCTCCAACCACTCCGCAGCGATCATTCGCTATCGTATGGCGCCGGACCTAACCCCGCTCGCGGCCGAATTTCGGCGTCCTCGTGCTTCTTATGATCGAACTTCAGGTCAAAAAACATTTCGTGGGGGGGGGTTTGTTGCTTTTCGTCCCCGAGCTTGATAGACTCCCCACTTGGGAAAAAATTCGGGTTCCTATCTACTGGACCGGCAGGAGTTTTTCAGCGGGCAGATGCGGAACGGCTGCTGCAAGGCTGGAATGTGGACTTCTTCGATAGCGAGGAATAAAAAAAATCACTTCCAATTGAAACAAATAAATAAGAAAGGAGCAAACTATGAAAGAACAAAATAGTATGAATCGAATTGGGTCTTTATTGCTGCTGACTCTGGCGCTTATTCTTGCGAAAGGATCCGCATTTGCCCAAACAACTTTTTATGTATATACGACCGATATCGATGCAGGAGTTGTTTCGGAGATCCGGAGTGTGGACGGTGTAGAGACGCGAACCTTTGCAGTAGCCACTAACCCAGAGGGGATTGCTTTAACCGATAACGACGAGTTCGCTTTTGTCGCGAGTCGGGGCGCCGATTGGACGCAAAACGCCCAAAGGATTACGCTTGCCACCCCGGTTTGCGAGAGGCGCTTCGGACTCGCAGGGATGCGGGAGCCGAATTCGTGGCCATAACTCCGCCTCTTGCTGCTGGCGCCGGGAGTTGTTACTATTCGTTTATGACTACCGGTACCTTGCAGGCGTATATAGAGAAGTTCAATCTTTGTGGTGAGGGCACTTGGGAGGGCGAGATTCCGTTGCCGGCGGGCGCTTCTTCCTACGGCATTGCCATCAAGAGTGATGGCGCCCCCAACGGTACAGAAGTTTGGGTGACAGACTTCTTTGCCCCCAAGGTCTATGTATACAACTTTGGAACTTGCAACAACCCGCCGAATTGCGTTGAGACCATCACGCTTCCGGCCGGCTGGCACACGGCTGCGCCGGGTCATATTGCTTTTGCCTATCCGGGCCTCGGTATAGGCAGCTACCGTGCTTACGTTACCGACCGCGCGTCGGATAATCGACGCGCCTTGGTTATTACGGGACCACCGGGGTCGCGTAGCGTAAACGAAATAACCTGGGATCCGCTACACAGTAATTCCCAACTTTCCTTTATGTACACCTGGGGTATCGCGGTCGATCCGTCAAGCCAGATAGCGTATTTGACCTGGCCTGCGTCTGAAGGCAACCAGCTACTTTTCAAAATCAACATTGCGGCCAATGATGCCCCTAGCTATTTTTCCATCGCACCCCTCAACTTGAATGGGGGACGCGGCGTGGCGTGGCTCGCCGATGGCAGTAGAGCTTACATCGGCAGCAATACGAACAGATTTTTATCTATTATCAACCGAGATGGAACACCAGCCGGGACCACGAGTACTCTGGCTGGAGTCCCATACTGGGTAGCAACTTCCTATCTCTTGTATAATTTTTCGCAAGGACCGTCGCGCAGACGGTAAGGTTGTGTCAGGTCTTCTAATGGGGGAGGCTAAATGGCCTCCCCCGGATTATTTCGACTGAGGATGGCTACAGCAAGATTCCACCGCGGTAGGCGCGGTAGGTTCTTGCGGAGGGGACGCTACGCCATGTCCATAAAATCAATGGTTGGGTTATTCACTATGATCGCGGGGTTGCTGGGCGGCCCCTATAGAGGGGATCGCTGCGATCCTTGTCAATTATTAGCCATGGATAGGGCCCGATCGCTCCATTCGGGTGAGCTATCTTTTAGGGACACCCGCAGAGATTTTCGGCTCGGAATTAATCCCGCCGGCATTTGCGTCGCCGATTTCAATGAGGACGGTTTGCCGGATATCGCCGTGGCTAATTTTATCTCAAGCAATGTATCCATTTTGCTGGGAAATGGGGATGGAACTTTTCAACCCGTGCAAGCCTTCCCCGCCCACGATAAACCGTTCGGCATTGCCGCCGCCGACTTCAATGGCGATGGCTGGATGGACCTGGCGGTATCCAATAATCTTTCTAATGATGTCTCCATCTTGCTGGGACGAGGCGACGGAACGTTTCAACCGCCGCAACATTTTCCAGTCGGAGGAAAACCCTGGGGCTTGGCCGTGGGCGATTTCAATGGGGACCGCGTGCCGGACGTGGCCGTGGTTAACGCTTTGGAAAACTCCGTGGCGATCTTGCTGGGAGAAGGCGATGGCGGGTTCGCGGCAGCGCAATTCTTTCGGGTGGGCAGCTATCCTGTAGCCCTGGCGGTGGGAGACTTCAACGGCGATGGGCGGCTGGATCTGGTCGTGGCGAATCAAAATTCCCATGATCTCGGGATACTCCTCGGAGAAGGCGATGGAAGCTTCCAGGAACCACTCCTCTTTGCCGCGGGAGAGTTTCCACAGGACGTTGCCGTCGCAGACTTCAATGGCGATGGCATCTTGGACGTGGCAGTGCCGAACGTGCTCGCGAGTTCCGTTTCCGTGTGGCTGGGAAAGGGGGACGGCCGATTCGAAGAGCGTCGCCGTTTTGGCGTAGGGAGTAATCCTTCGGGGGTCACGGTGGGCGATTTCAACGCCGATCACGCCCTAGATTTGGCCGTGGCGAATGCGAGCACAGATGATGTGTACATCTTGCTTGGCGATGGCCGTGGGGGATTTCAAGCGGTGGGAAACTTTGGGATCGGGCATATTGCAACGTTTGTCGCGGTGAGCGATTTCAACGGCGATGCGATTTCGGACTTGGCAGTGGTTAATTCAGCATCCGATACTCTATCGATACTGACCGGCCATGGGGACGGCACGTTTCCACAACCCCCAAGGGTTACGGTCGGGAGGAGTCCCGATTCCATCGTGGCGTGCGATTTTAATGGCGATGGAATTCTCGTGGAATTTGTGTTTTTACTGGCAAAATATTTTCTGGAGCTGCCGTTCCGCCCTCTATTGATGCGGGTATTTCACGATTTTGAAGCGCCTCCAACTTTTGAGATTTTCGCTTCTTTGGTTCCGGCTCGTTCGGGTTGGGAAAGGGGGACGGCACTTTTGAACCGGCGGGAAGCTTTGCAGTGGGACCCTGGACCACTTCCATGGCGGCCGGCGACTTTAATGGAGATCAGGTTCCCGACTTGGCCGTCGTAGCCCAGCGAGTGGGCAACGTGTCGATCTTGCTGGGCAAGGGCGATGGGACGTTTCACCCGGTGGAATATTTTAGAGCCGGGGCGCGTCCAATCTCCATAGCGGCCGGCGATTTTAATGGCGACGGCTGGCTTGATTTAGCCGTGGCTAACTATGGTTCAGACACCGTGTCGATCTTGCGGGGAGACGGCCACGGGCGCTTTCAAGCGCCCGAATTCTTTCCCGTAGGAAACTCACCGCGTTGGGTGACCGTTGCCGACTTCGATGGCGATCAGATTTTGGACTTGGCCGTAGCGAATTATGGTTCCGGCACGGTGTCCATCTTGATCGGAAAAGGGGACGGCACATTCAACCCGGCCACAAACTATAGGGTGGCCAGTAATCCGGTCCCCATTGCGGTGGGCGACTTCAATGGCGATAACATTCTGGATTTGGCCGTTGGCAATAGAGGCCCTACGCTTGTTCCTGGCAGTACGGTCTCCATCCTGCTGGGGAAAGGCGATGGCACGTTTGGCGCCCAGACGGAATTTGGCGTGGGCATGGCCCCCTACTTCATTGTAGTGGGCGATTTCGATGGTGATAAAATTCCCGATTTGGCGGTGGCGAATGCTAATGCCAACAATATCGCCGTGCTAATCGGAAGAGGCGATGGAAGCTTCCAAGCGGCGGAGTTCTTTGGGACGGCCGCTGGCCCTATTTCTGTGGCGGCGGGAGATTTCAATGGAGATGATCGTTTGGATTTAGCGGCGGCTAATACCTTGGCATCGAATGTCTCCATCTTGCTTAATGACACGAAGCCGCCAGAGCGATGACATGGTGGTCCTAGGTCCCCTAATTTTCAAATCGATCGGCATAGGGTTTCCTTAAGATCTGATTATAGTCAACAATTTATGTGTCGCTGCGTAATATGAGCAGAAAAATCGACGTGTCCTTTAATTCCTGTGTCAATAAACATTTCGTTGCTTTTCATTTCCGACAATGATAGACTCATCGCAGCAGGGAGAAAAAAAACGTGCAACGTATCGCCAGTCCCTGTGCGTATAGCATAAGTGCTGGGTCGATTTGAGCGCTTCTTTAAAAGAGTCCAGCGCGACCCTTGCACACACGCCGGCGCATGAAAGTAGTGTGGCCGGTCGCCTTGCGCGGGAATGGCTTTCGATAACCAAACGTAGCGGCGCGCCTTTAGCCTTGGCTCATAACGCGCGTCTCCGGCCTACTTGGCCATTCCGCGTGAGCGTTGGCGCGGCGCTGAGCTAGAATAAACCCGCTACGCCAAATTATTTTGGCAACTGTTCAGGCGGTCTGCGTGGATGGCTTAGCGGTTACATTGAATATCTTATGGGAGGGTCATGTGAACGTATTCTCCTACTCCATACTGTTTTTCGGGTTTCTTGTTTCGAGCTTGCTGCTTCCACTCACGACTCCTGTCGAGGCGGCGGACGTGGCCGGATTGCCGGGAGTCATACGGTTGGAACTGGCTGGGAACGCCTTGGAAGCCTACCCATATTTTGAGTACGTACGGGCGATCAACCAGGGGTCCACCGTGGCGGTGGCTGTCGATCCCATTCGATACCCGGAGGTCGCCGGCCGGCGCGCCGACCTCTATATAGTCGCCCATAAAACCGAGACCGAGTGGGCGGCGGATCCGCAACTGACAGACGTGCGGGGAGGTCCTCAGTCGGTGACGTTTACTACCGGGGACATTAGGGCCAACACGTTTCTGGTGGATTCGGGCCTCCTCAGCGGAAACGCGGACATTGGGTTGGGTGTACCTTACGACGTTGTGCTCGACTTCAACGCCAACGGCCGGCTGGATAGCGGCGACTACATCGACGGCCTCGGCGACGAGGCGGGCTTCTACGTGGTTGCGCCAACGCAGCTACCGGGACCCCTGGCCGTTTCCGAAATTCGTTACACCGGCGGCTCTTTCCTCGGCCAGGTCACTTATTATCCGACCGACCTGACGTCGATGGGACAGCTTCCGCTGGTGGTCGTCAGCCACGGAAATGGTCACAACTATTTATGGTACGATCATATCGGCCGGCATCTGGCTTCGTACGGATACATCGTCATGAGCCATCAAAACAATACGGGACCGGGCATAGAGACCGCGTCCACAACGACGCTGACGAATACCGATTATCTGTTGGGCAATCAGGCGACGATTGCCGGCGGCGTGCTGGACGGCCACATCGACTCTCACCAGATTCTATGGATCGGCCACAGCCGCGGCGGCGAAGGTGTCGTGCGCGCCTACGATCGCATTTACCGCGGAAGTTACTCGCCGGTTAACTTTCAATTGGAAGACATCATACTCATTTCCAGCATCGCCCCGACGGACTTTCTGGGACCAGGGAGTACGAACCCGCATGGCGTCGCCTATCACCTATGGGTGGGCGCTGCCGACGCCGACGTGAACGGCTGCGCCAATTGCTCGCTGTGCCAACCGTTTCACTTGCTCGATCGGGCGACCGGCGTCCGCCAATCGACCTCCTTGTACGGTGTAGGGCACGGCGCGTTTCATAACGGCTCGGGCGGACTGGTTGCTACCGGACCCTGCCTACTCACGCGCCCGGAGACGCACCAGCTCATGAAGGGATATTTGCTCCCACTGGTCAAGCGCTACACCGAAGGCAACATCCCGGCCAAAGATTTCCTCTGGCGGCCGTACGAAAAGTTTCATCCCGACGGTGTTCCGACTCATGAGTGCGTCGTGGTGAATTTGGAGTACAACGAGGGCGCCGAGTCGATGAATTTTGTCGTCGATGACTTCCAGTCACCGCCTTCAACATCCATCAGCAGCTCGGGCGGCGCCGTGACCTATGACGTGGAAAATCTCACCAAGGGAGTTCTCCATGACCGTGACGGCACGTTTACCTGGGTGACCAGCGACCCAATGAACGGCATGACCGTTGGCGGCGCCAGCGACTCGACGCGTGGAATTGTATTTGAGTGGAACAACGCCGATCGCACGCTATCGTTTGAAATCGTTCCTGAACGAACCAACCTAAGCGGTTTTAAATATTTCTCCTTCCGGGCGGCACAAGCGACACGCCACCCGCTCACCATCATAGAATTGGCCAGTCGCGCGTTCACCGTGCTGCTGCGAGATGGAAATGGAGTCAGCAGTTCCATCAACATCGGCGCGTTGGGCGGCGCCATTGCTCCGCCGTACCAGCGGACCGGTTGCGGGACGGGCGCCGGCTGGGGCAACGAGTTTGAAACGATTCGCCTGCGACTTAGCGATTTCTTGAACAATGGTTCAGGATTGGACTTGACCAATGTCGTGGCGGTTGATTTTGAGTTCGGACCTTCTTACGGCTCCGCGTATGGTCGTATTGGTTTGGATGACGTAGAATTTACTTTGGATTGAACGACTCAATCTGTAACAGGAGTTTTCCATGAGACTCAATAACGCGGCCCGGCTGTTGGCTTGGGCCTTCGCGATCTACTTCTGGTTTTTTACGTCCGCATTTTCGGCAACCACAGGCGGTGAGGCTGCCGCCGTCGACGAGGCCGGCCGTGTGCAAGACATATTGGTCGCACAGCCCTTTCAACTCGACAAACCCTACGTGCACGCCTGGAGAAAAGAGCAGCCCCTGGTCTCTGCGGGCTACTTACTGGTCCTCGCCGTGGATCCGGCGTTTGCCCGCCCCAAGCAGACATCGGAGCCTGTGCTGTACGTCGGTGGACAAACGGCGGAGCGGCTGAATGCCGGCGACGTGTCGGGCCGATTGGTGGTGATCGTCCCATCCTCGTTGAACGCGCAGGGCGAGGTCGCCGTGGATCTGAACAAGTCGATGATTTGGTTCGGCACTCCAGAGTTGCCGGAACGAATTGACGCGACGCAAGTGAGCGCCGAAAGCAATCTTGCCGTTCGTAACGGTGTGAAACCGATGCCAGCATCCAAGCTGAGTGCGGCAATCAGCCGCGGCGGGAAAATGCTTCGGCTGCCCAACCGCGAGGCCTTGGAGCGTAAGGCCGCCGAGTGGATTCAAGAATATTCGCCGAATGAGACGGACCTGGTCCGGGGACTTACGGTCACCAACAAGTAAGACAGTGGTGGCTTAAGTGGGTTGTCGCGGTTCGGTTGGGCCGATTAGAGAGTAGAGCCTACGGCTTGTCATTGGAATGTGGTATAGAACCTACCGGCTGGGCTTGCCATAAGCTTGGCCTTACTAAGAGGAGTCCGTCATGGCTGGACCGGCGGTCGAAGCTACCCAAAAAGCCCTTAAGTTCTTTGGACCATCCTTGCTGGCGCAGACGTACTGGGACGCCGCCAAGAAACCCAGCGGAGGCTGGCTGCCAAGGCTACAAGCCGCGCCGGGACCCCACAAGGACAAGAATAAGGATCCCCATGCCGCAGGCCGCGCCCTCGACATCATACTTTTTGCCAAGAATCCCCTTGAAAAAGATTACGCTGAGCGAATCATTCCTCTGTTTCTTCGGTTGCGACAAAAAATGCGCTTTATCTCGGTCATCTACAACGGATGGGAATGGAATGGGGGCGGGGTCAAGTTTCCACATGTAGATACGGCCCATAAGACTCACATACATATTGAATGGGGTCAAACCGGAGTCGGGCTAGCGGACTTCGCCTCGGATCTTGAAGATGCTCTATATAACGAATTTTCCAAAGGGAATTTGGCATCCGGGGATTATGGACTAGCATAGACTCTGAGTTTTCCGCTTCATTCCGCGATTCTGCTTGATCCGGCACACGAGACACTGTACTTTCCGAACCCAAATTCTTGCGCCAAATCGAAAGCCGGCTAAACAGGCCGCGTAGCGGCATCATGATTCTAGTCGTGCCTTTTAAGGTATATAGATCAATGAAAATCCCTTCCGTCGCGTAGCGACAATTGAGTCGTAGCCACGGGATAGGTGAAGGTACAGTGCCATGATCCACTCGATTCAATCGTCGCTGTTGCGATGGGGCCTGTGGCGTGCCCATCGGACCCGTGCCATAAAGGACCCGGCTAAAGTCAGCGGGCCATCACGCGGCCGGATCCCTGTAACAAAATCTTGGGGTTCGAGTTGACCAAAGGCCGTAGGCCCGGCGAATCGATTCTGTCGAGCCCAGTTCGGCGAGCAGCATGGCCTGCTGCTCGGCCGGCTTTCAGAAATACTGAAATTCGATCATGACATAACATAAGGATGCCACTCATCTAGCCCCGAATGGGGCGAGATATCGGTCCTTGTCCGATTCTTATGATCAAATCTCGTTTCGGAAATATATTGACAATGATAAAAGTTTTAGTTAAAGTAGACTGCTAAAATTGAGCAGGGATGACCATGATTATCCAGTCCGTTTAGTGGGACTCCGAGTGCATTTGCGAATTCAGGAAACCCAAAGGTTTTGCGTTTGCTAAATTTAACCAACGATTCGTCGAGGAAACCAAATGGAAACCTTATCTTCTATTAAATTGGCTGTCGAAAAGACTAATGGAAGCCGCGCTGAGAAAGAAGAAGTTAGAAAATCCAGCGAGGTTAAATTCCTCACGAAGGTTTTCAATTTTGCGACCGAGAAGCATTTTGAACTCAATAATATTACGGCTGAGCTGCTCGCCCTGGTAAGGCGTTCCGGAATACAGGACGGCATTCTAAATGTGTCTTCCCTACATACAACGATGGCCCTCTTCATCAATGAGTACCAAAATGCCCTGCTCGATGATATCAAGAGTTTCTTGGAAAAGCTGGTGGGGCAGACCGACGCCAACCACCATCAGTGCAATCATACCGCCGTCTCAGAGAAAGGCTATAAACATAATTGCGCGCATTGTTCGGATTGTGACCGCCAAAACACCGACGCTCACCTGGGCGCCACCGTCTTGGGACATAATCTTTGTTTGCAGATCGCCAATGGGCAATTGATACTAGGACAATGGCAAAGTATCATTTTGGCGGAGTTGGATGGGCCAAGGAAACGTACTTTGATAACGCAGATCATCGGCAGCTAGTCCGCTCTCCGCACGAGCCAATGACTTCAGATAGGATCATCATTGCAGGCATTCAATGTGCCGTAAATATCGGGGTCGAGGATTGGGAGCGTCAAAATAAACAGCCTTGTGCTATTAGCCTTGAATTGCTTTGCGATCTGCTCACCGCCGGCCGTAGCGACAACTTGGCCGATGCCATTGACTACGCCGCGCTGATCAATCGAGTAGCCGATTTTGCCGAAACGCACAGCTTCCACTTGCTCGAGAGACTTGCGGAAGATGTCAGCGCGCTGGTGCTGGAGAATTTTCCCGTTCGCCAAGTCGAAGTCCTGGTCCGCAAGCTAAGCCCTCCGATCAACCGTCCAGTTGATAGTATTGCCATCCAAATTCGCCGCCCGGTGAGGGAAGCGTCCTAAGAGCCCGTCTGAACGATGTCGCGCTGACTTTGATCAATAGCAGTTCAAGGATTGTCGTCGTTTAAAAAAATTGACAGGTGTTGACAATTCATAACGGTAACTGTTCAAACGTCCACGCCGTAGGGCAACCAGCCGATACAGACCCCCTGAACGGTTACTCATAATGATTATCGGCCGACTACAAAGGTCGCCTGCTCTTAGCGGTTAATGCCCGCGAAGAAAATGCCAAGACTGAGTGCCATGACGAAGCCTATGGATGGAGCGCTTAAAATCCGTGCAGCTTTTTTTGCCGTGCTCGTGGCGTTTGGTCTATTTCTTTTAAAAATTCTGGTTGGCTTCGCCACGCATTCTATGAGCATTCTCGCCTCGGGCGTGGATTCGCTGATGGACCTAATGGCCTCGACGATCAATTTTTTCTCGATCAAATCGGCGGCCGAGCCGGCCGACGAAAGTCACCAGTTTGGCCATGGGAAAATCGAGAGTTTGTCCGGGTTACTGCAGGGGCTGCTTATCGGAATTTCCGCCCTATATCTGGCTTACCGTTCGCTGATGAGATTAGTCCATGAAGAACCGCTCGAGCTCGTTCAATTGGGCATCGTGACCATGGTAGTGTCCACGCTGGTGACCATAGTCTTGGTTCGCTACATGCAAAAAGTCGCATCGACCACCGGTTCCCTGGCGCTGCGGGCTGATAGCCTGCACTACGCCTCGGATGTGCTGACCAACCTGGGCTCGCTGCTGGCGTTGGTGCTGGTTCGCTGGACGGGACAATCACGTATTGACCCTGTTATATCGCTGGTAATTGCCGGCTATATTTTTCGGTCGGCGGCTGTTGTCTTTAAGAACTCGATTGACATTCTCATGGACCGCAGTTTAGCGCGGGAAGTTATCGAAGAGATACGAAGCGTCCTCCAGTCTGAACCTAGCGTGAGAGGATTCCACCGGCTCCGCACGCGGCAGTCCGGCACGCACAAATTCATTGACTTGCACCTGTCCATGGATCCCTCGCTGACTTTTGCTGAAGCGCATGAGCTATCGGAAGAAGTCGGCCGCCGGATTAAATTGAAGATACCGAATTCCGATGTTACCATCCACGCCGATCCGTTCGGCTTGGAAGAAGAAGAGAATATTTGAAACCATGCCACGGCCATGTTCATTGCGCGGCCAAGAGGTTAGAGAAAGCGGATGCGAATAAAAGCCAAACGGAGCTTCACACAAAGAATGGCGCTGACACTGGGATTGCTGGCGGTCTGGTCGGGAGCTTGCGCCGGTTACAAGTTTATGCGCGCCTTTGAGCCGCTGCTGATCAGGTCCTTGGCTATAGACGCCCAATACATTGAATTCGAAGAGTCACTGCCCAATAACAAACACTGGCAGGAGAACATGTCCATTCTCAAAGGGATGGCCCAGGAGAAAAGCGGCCTATTGGAAAAATTGAAAACGCTATCGCCACCCGCGCCGGAACAGGATTTATACAACACATTGATTGAGGATCTCAACAATAGCGTGTCCTATCTTGACAGCGAAACGAATTTCTTTCATAAGAACACCGAGTACGGTTTATGGCTGGCCAACATGATTTATGAGGGCATGGAAAAAGCAACGCCGGAAACACGTACGGCGTGGGCGAACGCCAAAGCAGAGGTATTGCGCCTGCAAGCGGAAATGACGGCCGCTGCGGATAAGTGCAATTCCTCGCAAGCCAAACTCGCTAAGTTGGTCGTAGAGAAAAATCTCCGCCGCCGGCCGCAACCCATAAAGTACGCCAAGTATCAAAGGGATCACGTTGGCTACAAGATGAAGTGAATGGAATTATTTCGCGCTCAGTCAAGTCGTCAGAAAGAATTCACTGAAGTTCGATCATAATAAACGCGCGGATGCCAAACTCCAGCCCCCTGCTGGGGTCCTGGAGTTTGGACAGCCGTCGGTAATGGAAGAATGCCGGAATCCACGGCTCTTAGAAAAGACCAGTGCCGTGAACGACGGTCCATTGGTTGCGTCTTCACTGCCGCTGGCGCTATGAACAAACGAGGGAATTATCAATAGCGCAGCTAATAGCTTGAGAGTGCCAAGTTGTCCACTAGCCGGCCAGTCGTAGACCCTCAGCCCTGCCTACATCTATCCGTTCGATGAGGAATTTTGTGAAAGGAGACCCCTGCCGGTTACCCACGAGAAACTCGGGAAGGCTTATCCTGAGGGCCTGCGCCGTCACCATCTCGGACGGCGGGCTACCGGGACGGATCGTGCGTATCCAAGAGCCGAAGTTTTTCCAAACCCTCGCCTGAAACTGGGAGGCGAGATACTGAAGGAGGCCCTG
>JACOSC010000293.1 GCA_016179055.1 Acidobacteriota bacterium | reverse complement strand
ATTTTAACAGGGATGGCATTGTCGATATGGCCGTGTCCAATTACGAGACCAACGATGTTTCAATTCTATTGGGCAAAGGCGACGGGACTTTTCAAGCGGCCCGCCGATTTCCCGTAGTCACGCCCTGGTTTATCACGACGGGAGATTTTAACTTAGATGGGAACCCGGACATTGCCACATCCGGCGCCAATGCGGCCAACATGGTGTCGGTCCTACTGGGCGACGGGCAGGGGAATTTGGGCCAATTCTTCAAGGTCGGGCCTAATCCGTCTGCGATCGCCGCGGCCGACCTCGATAACGACGGCAATCTTGACGTCCTTGTGACCAGCGTAGACTCCCATGAAGTTTGGGTGCTTTATGGCGATGGGACGGGCGGTCTGAGCTACGGCCCCATTACTCGAGTGGAAGCGTTTCCGGCCAATAGTCGTCCGGTGTCTGTGGCAGTCGGGCAGATCAATAGTGATGTAGATTCGCGACTCGACATAGCGACCGCTAATTTCGGAACAAACAGTGTGTCAATCCTATTGCAAACGGCCGACGGCCAATTCGCCGGTCGAAGCTTTGCAGTCGGTGCCAATCCTAACGCCATTGTGCTGGGCGATTTCGATGGTGACCAAAAATTGGATATAGCCACAGCCAACTATGGTTCGAATAACGTTACGGTTCTGCTAGGCGACGGTCGGGGTGGCGTGAGGGCTACTCGAACGTTTTCCCTTCCCGCCAATGCCAAACCGTGGCAACTGGCCGCGGCGGATCTGAATGGCGATGGAAAATTGGATCTGGTCGTCGTTGATTCTGGAATTGACAAGATCTCGGTCCTCTTGGGAGACGGACGATGGTCAACGGGCGGTGGATTTGAACCGGCGCGTGATTTTTCAGTGCAACGATCTCCGCATGCCTTGGCCATTGCCGATATCAATGGGGACGGCAAACTCGATGTGGTGGTCGCCAACACCCTGTCCAATAGCATAACGGTCTTGCTGGGGGACGGTCGGTGGTCAACACCGGGCGGCGGCTTCCGACAACCGCCTAGCCATTATACGGTGGGCCCGGGAGGGGCAGAGCCCGACGCGATCGTGATTCGAGATTTTGACGGGGATGCTAAGCTCGACGTGGCGGTAGCCAATTTCGAATCCAATAACGTGACGGTCCTCAAGGGGAACGGGGCGGGCGGCTTTACCGCGACTTCGCACTTTTTTGCGGGTTTGGGCCTAGTGGCGATTACGAGCGCCGATCTCAATGGCGATAATCGCCAAGATTTGGTCATGGCCAGTTCCTTATCCAATACCATTTCTATCCTGTTTAACAGCTCAGGGCCCTAAGAGAGTTTTCCTGGAACAAAAGGAGTAGGTGTATGGAAACATCGTCTAAGCGAATATTTGCGCTCGTCGTGCTATTCAGTCTCTTAATGGGATTGCCGTTAGCCGCTCAAATTAGGTTCAAAGGTCGCCGGGATTTTATCGCCGGCAACGGCCCGGTGGCCGTGGCGACGGCGGATTTTAATGGCGATGACCTTTTGGATCTGGCGGTCGTCGGCGCGTTCTCGGATGACGTGTCCATTTTCCTCGGCGATGGGCTGGGAGGATTCGACCTTGTGGGGCAATACAACCTAGGTGGCGATCACCCTTTCCACGTCATTGTCGCCGATTTTAATAATGACGGTAAGCTCGACCTGGCCACGTCTAATATGTTTCTTCCTTCCGTCCAAGTTATGTTGGGCGACGGCCAAGGCGGATTCAGTCAACCTGTGAGCTATCCCGTTTCCCATTGGAATGCCACGCTTGTCGCGGGCGATTTTAATAATGACGGAAACATGGATATAGCCTCAGCCGATTTTGGCGTATTCGACCCCTCAGACCCACAGAGATCAAACAATAAGATATCGATCTTACTAGGAAATGGCGATGGGACGTTTCAGCCGGCAAGAAGCTTTGAGGTTGGACTCGCGCCGGAAGGCATTACCACTGCCGATATTAACAACGATAACAATCTGGACATTATTACAGCCAACCTTTTTTCCAATTCGATGACGATTTTGTTGGGCGATGGCAATGGCAATTTCGGCCCACCTTATGTTCCGGATGGCAGAAAAGACATTGCCGTGGGACACCGTCCGTCGACCGTCGTTCCTGGGTATTTTAATGCCGACCCGCAAATAGACATTGCCCTTCTTAATGAGTACTGGGGCACGGATGACTCGTCGATTTACATCTTTCTGGATTTGCCCGGTACGTCGAGTCGTACCACTAACGCGATTCCCCTGCCGCAGCGGGGCTCGGCGCTGCGCATGACCGCAGATGACTTTAACGGAGACCAGAAGCTTGATCTAGTAGTAGCCGCCGGCGGCACCGTGCTCTCCAACTTTGTCGCCGTTATGCTTGGTGACGGTCTCGGTGGTCTGGCAACTCCTAAGATTTTTGAAGCCGGCGCACCCATTACGGCTCATGCCGCTACAGGCGATTTCAATAGAGATGGACGTGTAGACGTGATTGTGGCCAATAAGGGCGATTTCATACCGCCCCCCGACGGCGTAATTAAAGGAAATGTTTCTGTATTCACCGGAGACGGGCTGGGAAATCTAGGCATCTTCTCTAGTGTGGGAACAAACCCGTCGGCCGTAGCGGCCTCCGACATTGATGGCGATGGAACCATAGACATCATCGTCACGAACGCCGGCTCCCATGACCTATTTGTTCTGTACGGCGATGGGCGCTCAGGGTTTGCTTTGGGACCCCAACCAAGAGTTGAGCCGGCGCCGGCTGCTAGCCAGCCCGTGTCGGTCGCGGTCGGCCATTTCAACCGAGATATAGACGCTCGCCTGGACATTGTGACGGCCAACAAAGGGACCAATTCGGTCTCGGTCTTGTTACAGGCCGTCGACGGTACGTTTAGTTCCACGAGCTTTCCGGTGGGAATTAGCCCGAATGCCGTGGTCATGGCCGATTTTGATGGTGACGGAAAAACGGATATCGCGACCGCTAATTTCGGCTCCAATAATATCACCGTGTTGCTGGGCGATGGTCGTGGTGGCGTGAGGCTGACTAGAACCTTCGCTTTGCCACCGGGGGCTCAGCCCTGGCATCTTGAGGCGGCTGATCTCAACGGCGACGGAAGAATGGATATCATTACGGCCAATTCTGGCCTGGGCAGCATTTCGATATTGCTCGGAAATGGACGCTGGGCCCAAGGCGGAGGATTCGAAACGCCGCGGAATTTTGCCGTGCAACGAGCGCCACGTGCAGTTGCGGTCGCCGATTTAAATGGCGACGCCAAGCTGGATGTCGTCGTGGCCAATGCCGACTCCAACAGCGTCACGGTCTTGTTAGGGGACGGGCGTTGGGCGTCGCCAGGCGGTGGCCTTAGGCCCGGAACGCCCTTTTTGGTGGGTGACAAACCCTCTTCGCTCGTCATTCGGGATTTCGACGGGGACGGCAAGTTAGATGTCGCAACGGCCAACTTAGGCGCCAATACGGTCACCGTCTTGGCCGGCAACGGCCAGGGTGGATTCACCGCCGCCTTCACCTACTTTGCCGGTGTCGGGCCGGTTAGCCTGGCCGCCGCTGATTTCAATGGCGATGCGCGGCCGGATTTGGTTTTTGCGGATTCTTTGTCTAATAATATTGGCGTGCTCTTGTATGACTTACTGCGGTAGGCGCGTGTGAATGGACAACGATACAAAGGTTGGTCGAGATCGTCGGGGGGTGCATTGATTAAGTTCCAGGAGCAATTTATCCGGTCCTAAAAGCGTTCGAACGTCCGCACATCAGGGAACGGCCGCGGCTGGTTAGTCAGGCTTCCGTCCTATGTCGAGGTTGATCCATCCCACCCAGCTTGTGTTGGATTCTTGATGATCTCCATCAACTCGAAAGGCGAGATCAATTTCTTGATTGCCAAATCGGGTTAAGTCTACGAATTCGTCGCGCCACATTTTGCTTTCCATGTGGCCCTCCATCTCCATCTCAGCGGAATAAATCATTTCCGTGGCGCTGCCTTCGCTACTGGCAAACGCGCGAATCAACAGTTTGCCGGTTTGGCTCGTCTTCCGAGGCTGAACACCGAACACGATCCGCAAAACGCGATCCGCTGGTATTAAGATTTTCTTGAAAGTCATCTCCGAATCGGCGTGTTGAATGACCACGTCATCGGTATTTCCCTCCAGAGTGAGCGTACCAGTGCCAAAGCAATCAGTCGCCCTGCCGTCCATGATTATACGTGAAAGCTGGAAGGTAAGGGCCATCACAAGGTCGGCTTTTTTCTTAACGGTGTCCCACTGTATCAAGTGGAGGTCCGGACCGAACGGAATAGAATACGCTTCCTTTTTGCTTTTCTCGAACTCTTTTTGGTCGACCACCCCGAGAGCGAGTGCCTCCGATCGATAGGCCTCTTGGGACAAACGACGCCAGGGGCGTAAAATAAAAGGTTGGCCAATTCTAAACCATTTCACCAACTCCAAGGGGGGTTCCACTTTAGCTTCGTACTCTCGGAGATACGCAATGCTTTGGCGGAACTCGTCTCCGTCAAACTGCCATACATTAAACCGATCCAGAACATGAGCTTGGCTGAAGGGTTCCGCAAACGTTGTGGGCAAGAGCCCATCTCTAAGCGGCGCATTCGTCTCCGGCGCCGCCCGCGTGTTGAGCAGCACTATGGCGCCCGCCGGCTGTGCCGTCTCGCCGATTTCTTCAACCTGCCGTAGTACACTCCGGGCGACGAGCCCCGCCTTGGCGTAGGCGGAGTTAAACTGGAACTGAAGCGCTCCGTAAAACGCGATTGTAGCGGCAAGCACCAGCATGGCAAACTTTTTCTTATACAAGGATAAAGCGCTCCCCGCCAAAAGGCACGCCATCCCCATGGAAGGAAGATATTAATCCCGTACAATGGCTTTCATGAGTTCGCCGTTTGATTACACGGCGTGCTCGACCGTGTTTACCGCGCCAGCGAAGTGGAATCGCACCCTACTGGGTTAAAATCCGGATTATTTTTGTTTTTTCGCTTTGCTGGATAATTCTTTATACACCCAGAAAGCTTTCTTTGGACGGCCGTCTGCTCGCATCAACCCGTTGTTCTGATCCGGATCCTCCTCCTTCTTGGCCTTCGGGGGCATGGTCCAGTCCTGAACATCGGCCCAGAATATATTGGTTATCTTCAGATCGGGATTCTTCCCGGGTATCTCGTATACATATTTAAGATAGGCGGCCTGGTCCTCCTCGCTGATGCTGATGTCCTTCCCCTTGTAAATGCCCATGGTCGGCCAGGTGACTTCGGTAAACCACAGCTCTTTGTCCTGGTGACCGTAGCGGTTAAATAATTTCCGATACGCCTGTATAGACTCGATCATTCTTCGTCCGGCAATTTTGACCTCGGGCGAGGTGCCATAGCGAAACGGATGCAAGTCAATGATGTCAAACGCCGGGCTTTTACCAACCCCTTTAAGAAACCGCTCGGCCCATCCTAAAAAATCTTCGGGCGCTTCCGGCAACCCTTCCCCATCAGGACCGGCCATAATGACCTTTAGTGTTGGATCCAGTTGCTTGATGCGGGCATATGCGTCTTTGAGAAGTCTCACATAGCCGTTGACATCCTTACTGAAACCGAAGACGTTAGGCTCCATCCATATGGACCAATAGTGAACGTCCTTCCGGTAGCGGTCGATGATCTTGAGCGCGGTGCGGAGCCACCAGTCCGTATCATTAGGCCGGGACAGTCCGGGGTCCTGCGAGGGCCCACCGTACATGTTGTCCGGAGAGGTCTCGATTAGGGTGCCCAGCAGCTTAAAGCCCGCCGAGCGGAGGTTGTTAACCACATAATCCGACCTCTGAAAATTGAATTGTCCTTTCTTGGGCTCAATAACCGACTCAAAGAACATGATCTTGACCCACGTCGCGCCGACCTCTTTGGCTTTGGCAATATGTGCGTCCACAAGCTTTTCGTCGAAGTAAGGATCGGTGATCGGTATCAACTCCAGCCCGAAATCCGACCAGTATTGGACGTCGGTGGTGGCCCGGCTCCCGCGGCGTTTATTCTCGGAAGCGTTGCCCGCCAAAGCCGACGAAACGGCCGTCTCTTGTGATGAGGATTGACCGGACACAATTGTTTGAAAAAGCAGTAATATAATCAGCAGAAATCGCATGGATCCACCTCCTAACCAAGCCCGAGGCATACAACCGTCATCGGCCGTCCCTCCGGGACATTAGTCATGGCTACATGCCTCATTGTAAACACACGACCACATACCCAAATTCAGAGATAGAAAATGAGTTCTACGATGTTAGCGAGTTTATGCTTACACTCTAGTGTCAAAAACGATTAACGGCCAGAGCAACACCGCTTGCTAAGAATCTTCGGGACCCAGTAGTAGATATTTCCGTGGGAGCCAGTATGATGGGTTCTGTGGTTCTCATAGTTTAGGAACCTACAGTTTACCCCATTACTAAGTCAAGTTATTTATGACGAACTACACTAGTAACACGGAAATATTATTCGTTCATGACTTGACCATCGTTTAAGGCGGCCACAATCTCCTCAAAAATCTCTTGCAGTCCGATTTTGATATCCCAATCGTAATGAGCTCTTGCTTTTGAAATATCACTAATATAAACCTTGTGATCAGCCTCACGCTCGGGGGCAAACTCGTATTTCATCCTTTTGCCGGTTATACCCTCAATTAGCTTAATGGCTTCAAGGAGAGAAATTGAATTCTTTCTACCGCCCCCGATGTTGTAAACTTCACCGGGGCGGGGAGCTTCCGCGAATTTCTTGAAAAGGAGGGCTAAATCTCTGGCATGGATTACATCGCGTACTTGCTTCCCCTTGTAGCCATAGATGCGTAGGAGTTCACCGGTGAGGTTCTTTCTTACAAAGAATGGCTCCCAATTGTGCAACTCAACCGCCTGCGCGGCGCCTCCTGTAATGCATCCCATCCGAAATGCACCAGTTTTAAGACCATAAAGTCTAGCGTACTCCTGCGTGTATAGGTCTCCGGCTACTTTTGAGATTCCAAAAGGCGTATGCATACAATAATCGATCGACATAGTCTCGTCGATAGCATCGATGTCCCGGAAATCGTAACGGGTATCTTTTTCGATTATCGGTAATTCGTTTGGCTTGTCCCCATATACTTTGTTCGAGGAACAGAATATAAATACAGCTTTTGGATTGTGCTGCCGCGTAATTTCTAGCAGATTCAAGGTTCCATAAGCATTAATGGAAAAATCTTCCATTGGTATTTCAATTGAACGTGGGTGCGATGGTTGTGAGGCCGCATGAATAATCACATCTGCTTCTGCGATCAGTCGCGTCATCTTTTCCGTGTCGCGTATATCTGCTTCCAGATGTTTGATTTGGGAAAAATCTTTAAGCACTCCTTCGATAACTGCTTGCGTGTTACCTTCGTTTCCAAAGATTTTTCCGCGCATATAATTGTCTACGCTGATCACAGAGTGGCCTTGGCTCGCAAATAGACGGCAGCACTCTGAGCCAACCAACCCAGCTCCGCCGGTGACCAGAATGTTCATAGTAACCTCCGATATTCTAAAATGTTTGCAAAAGATTAGTTAATAACTGCTATAGCCTTTAAAGAGTCCGCCACCAATCTTGCGCGGCACTCACCATAAGCGATCAACCAATCAATAACCAATGGAATTGCCAATTTTTATCAGATAACGGTGTCCGCTCCATAGCATTTATAAATCAACCTGCTTGCGCCATTACGCCTAAACGCGATTTAATCTTTTACACGGTACGCCATCACAGGGTTGGAAACCAGTTCGAGTTTATTGGCTTCTCCATTCCATTTAAAGATATGGACCGCGTGCCCGCTACTGACTTCATATAATTCTCTCAAGATGTTGTACCCTAGATGAGAATAAAGTTGGGCATCCTTGTCCCGAGCGCGTGCAATACTTCTTGTTTCTTCGAATTTCAGTGATGAAGTAAAATAGTCTTTTAAGGCCATGTCCAATTCCAGTGAATCAATGGCGCCTCCATTCTGACAGGTTAGAACCTCTTTGAGGTGCTCTGACCTTAAGCTAATTATGAAGAAACGTTTGGTAAGGTCATACTTGCGAAAAGGTTGTTGAAAAGCGTTCTCTATGCTCCCCCAAAATGCGTAAGCACTCTTGTAATAGAGAGGCGCGTCTATTAGGAGTATCCTATCATTCTCTTGAAACTTTTCCGCGGCTGTATCAATAGTTTCCACCACCTGTCTACAGTTTGACGCGGCTTGTGCCCACTCATTATTAAATTTGAATTGATAAGTCCCATAAATAATAAAAAGGATACTTACGATGGCTACACCAACCGCTTTCTTATAGAAGGAAAAAACTAATGCTACAAATAGACATGAGCTTCCGGCCACAAAAAAAGAGAGGTACTGCGGAGTCGCACACATATTATTGATTAGGAGTAAAATGTAATAAATGCTACACCATATGATACCTACAGTAAATAAGCGTTGCTGGACTATACGTCGAAAGCCCAGGACAAGCAGAGGCACGACACAGATTGCAACTAAGAACAACAATATATATATTTCCCGTGCGGCAAGCGCTGGCGGAGAAAGATAGGCATCGGGAGAAGAAAAATAATCTATCACATTTTCCGGCTTGAATCGGGTGGCTAGAAAGGCATAACGCATGTTGGTCAATGTATTATAGAGCTTGTTATCGAGTTGAAAATGCCACGGTACATTATAACCACCCATGAAATTCCCAAAAGCCATGAACCTCGTTGCGAAGTAAATACCTGTGATCGTGAAGAAAAGCGTTATCATTGTGGCGTATTGTTTGAAGGCTTTACCCAAAAAAAGTGAGATCCCTTCCCATTTGCTCAGCTGCCGGTAATCCTCTATCAGACTGTAACAAATTATCATTAGGGGTACGACGATAGCCGATTCCTTTGAGAAGAGGCCAAGGAGGTAGGATAAAAGAGATGAGAAAAGGTATTTTCTCGACCGAGTCGAATAATACTTCAAATAGAGATAAAAACTTAATAGAGCAAAAAGGATGCCCAAGAGTGTGTCTATGGAGGCTTTATATGGCACATTGGTCGAGTGGACGGGATTAACGGCAAAAAGCAAAGCGCCGATAAAACTAAGCGCATCGCTCGAAGTAAAAAACCTCATGAGTAAAAAAACTATCCAGCAAATTATGAAAAAGAATAGGATGCTCAAGGCATGGTAACTCAGTGGATTAAGGCCAAATAAATTGTAATTGAGCTTTAGTGCCACAATGGGGATAGGGCGGAGGAAGCCGGCTCCCTTATCTTCCCAGTTATCCTTGTAGGCTCCCGGCCATATCTGTTTGACATAGTCGGTATAAAATAATTTAATGAAAAAAATGGGTCCCTTGTTATATGATCCATGGATAAAAGTAAAATCGTCGGCGATAAAATAGCTATTCAAATTTTTAATATTAAGGGCCACGATTGTTATTAAAAGTAGCAGGGCATACAAGAATGTAAATTTTACTTTTTTCATGAGATTCGTCTTATATACTCTTTAGGAAGTTAATTTGTACCACGCTAAGACTTTGATACGGCCTGTAAAAACCTTTTTGTCGAAGTCAAAACTCCGCCCAATCTATATGGTCTTCCAGACTTTCTTAGCCATTACTATTTACTAAATGCCTTGTTCCTTTACCGTGGTAACCTGTACCCCATTGGCGGATTAGATCTCTCTCAGGCATCAATCGGGCGAATGTAAGAATCACTCAACTTAGTTGGGTCTTCTATATCATTATGAGACCCGCGGCTTTCTTGTTCTCCAACCTTACAAGCTTCGCTGTTATGGACAGGTCTATTCAGAAATATCGCTCATGCGTACCACAAAAAACTCTATTTTATTTTATACCCGTAGGATCGGGTAGTCTCATATAAGCCCTGAGCGGGAGACCCCATGTTTGCTTAGCTGTGTTACTGTAGAGCAGGTTAATATCCCCTTCCAACGGGGAATTTACCGATGTCAAATAAGCTGGCTCAAGCAGGACTTCCCTTACAAGCTCTCATGTCCCTGCCGATCGTGTCGGCGCAATAACCGATCAGTCTACGCTATTCTGCGCGGGCCATATTGACAAAGTTAAGAATCTTGGCCAGGCATCTCTCCCTGCCCCATACTTTTTATCTATAATATAATATCCTCAGCAGAGTTTCAAGCTTTAATGATCTGGGGGCTGGGACACAAGATCTGTCTCAATTCAGTATGGGTCAAACTTGATATTTCTTTCTTTTACAGTGGGGGGTGGTCACTCAGGCCTCCTGTGACCAATCCAACCAGAGAGGATTTGCTTCAGCGTGGTCGGTAATCTCTGAGAAAATCTGCTCAAGCCGAGTAGTCGGCTGCCAGTTCCATAGACTATCCGCGCGCGATGAATCCATCACCAACCATGGCACATCGAATTGACGGTCGTCGGGGTCGGTTGCTATCGTGTGTTGACCAAAGCGTTGTGCACACCAATCGCTGAGCTGCGCCAATGAAAAGCTACTGCCCATGCCACCCCCCAAATTAAGGACCACGCCGGCATGGTTGCCGGATGACTGTATCTGCTTCCACAGTAACGGGACTAAGTCCCTGGGATGTAGGCAATCGCGAACCTGATAGCCTGTAGCTCCGAATCCAATATATTTCAGAGGCTTCTTCCGGCAATACGAATGAATCCAGAATGAAACAATCCCTTGATCAGGGCGACCAAATTGCCCTGCACCAGCTAGAACACCACAGCGATTAATGTAAACAGGTAGGTTAAAGGCTGCTCCGTACTCCAATGCCAGCACCTCCGATGCTAATTTCGAGGCGCCGTATAATGACACGGGATGGCTGGTTGAAAAGGTTTCGCTGATCCCTGCTCCGCTTAGCCCGAGCTCAGAAATCTCACGGAACCTTGGAATAAACGATTTTTCTTTTATCTCCAGAGGTAAATTCGTCAATGCGCGCAGCGAGTAAACACGGCTTGTACTAATCATTGTAAATCCACAGTCCCGTTTCTTAGAGAGCTCGAGAAGGTTTATTGTACCGATCAGATTATGTTCAGTTAGCTGAAGACTGCTCGTTCGATTATCCACCCCGGCTAGTACGCTGGGGTTTGCTGCCGCGTCGATAATCCATTGAAAGGAGGGCAAGGACCCTAAATCGCTCACACTTCTGATGTCTCCATGCACGAGACGTATGCCGTGTTTCTTCAAAGTCTGACGATTAAGCTCGCTGCCAGGACGGCTAAGGTTGTCCATACCAAACACTTCGACCCCCTGGCCAGCCTTTATAAGCTCAATGGCAAGCGTACTTCCGACGAAACCGCAGATTCCTGTAATTAAGATTCTCACTTAACAGCTCCTACAGATGGCCGCTTAACATTACTTGGTAAATTCATATCTTCGATGGTTCGTCAACAATATCGCGATCAACTCCGCTGTACAATACACTATCGTTTTTCTACCCGTAATAATTGCAAATGCGGCTTCCACTGGCAGTGAGTATCCATGCAATTAACAAAATGAAATGGCGGAATAGGCAGAAGGGAGAGAGGAACTCGAAGTGCCTGAGCGAAGACCCAATGAATCACCGCTAGATGTTTCACAAGTGCCCAGTACAAACGGCCCACCAAATTTTCCAGATATTCTATCATTTATCAGAGTGACCTTAAGGAGAATAGCGATGCACTCAGCGGTAACGATTCAGGTTCAGCATCAAAATGGGCTTTATCATTTGCCAGTACCCAATCCCCGGTTTAATCTTCGTAAAATTTGAATGATTGGCTTCAGCGGTTGGTGGCGGGTACCGTCGGGCGACTGGCATTTCGCAGCACTTAAATCCCAACCTTAGTGCTTTCCATGCCAGGTATTGCTCAAGCTCATACTTTTGGAAAGCGCTCTGAAATATATGTACTCTTGGGTCGGATAAGAATCGCGAACTGAATGCCCGGTATCCATTGGTTGTGTCGGTCATCCAATGGCGTGCCGCCAAGGAGAAGAGCGGAGCGTGGATAAAGCGGATCGCCCAGTAGCGCAATGGGGGCGTATTACTGGCTTCGCCACCTTGGATGAATCGTGAACCTTGAACGTAATCATAGCCTGCCGATAGTTTGTCCAAGAAGTGTGGGATTGCCTCGGGCCCATCTTTGTCGTTTCCATTCATCATCACCACACCCCGATATCTGTTTTCCTGGAAATACCAATTTAGCCCAGCCTTGATATTTGCGCTGAGTCCCATGTTGCGGGTGAGGCGAACTACGCCACGGATGCGAAATTTTTCCGTCAAGTCCTGCGAAATGGAATTATCGGTCGAGCCGTCATCACCGAGCATAATGTCAAAGGCTCTATTGGACACGGGAAATTTGCTCAGTTGAGTTGCAAGCTTTGCTCCTTCATTATAAGAGAAAATGAAAACCAAATAAGGATGGTCGGCTGGCAGAAAGGTTGTTACTTTGGCTGGAGGGATATCTTTTTCGTACATCATACCTCAACTCGCCCAAAAATAGATTTTACGGCTTACCATATTTCCCATCGGAAATACTTAAATCATGTAAAGTTTTGTGATAGCACTGTGTAGGCGGCGAAAAAAACTTGGATTTAGCCTCCGTGACTTTGTATACGGTATACGCTGCCCCTTGCAGCTTTGGAGTGTATCAAGATATAATGATATGTAATGACCCCCCTAGAATTGGACGGAATTGAGTTTAACACATTTTTAGTGTGATCGCAACCCCGTACTGGGGTGTTAAGATAATTTGTGGGTTAACTTCTCACCCCGCCGCTCGATTTTTCCATAATTCCTCCCACCGGTCGCTGATCTGGCCGCAGCGCACTGTTTTTTTAACCTCCTCCCAAACCAACGGGTTCTGCGGCTGCAGCCGTTTGATGAGCTGATGATTTCAATATGGACGGGTGTTGGGACATCGCCACTGCCAATTTTGGTCCATTTACCGTTGAAGACCCATGCGGGCAGGTGGCTAATAGCGTTTCCATTTTGCTGGGTGACTGTACTGGAAACTTTGTTCCCCCGCT
>JACOSC010000300.1 GCA_016179055.1 Acidobacteriota bacterium | reverse complement strand
ATGTGGCTACGAGCCTGAACAACCTCGCGGGGCTGTACAAAACCCAAGGCGAGTACGCGCAGGCGGAGCCTCTCTACAAGCGCTCGCTGGCGATCAGGGAGAAGGCCCTCGGTCCGAATCATCCCGATGGGGCTGCGAGCCTGAACAACCTCGCGCTTCTGTACGGTACCCAAGGCGAGTACGCGCAGGCGGAGCCTCTCTACAAGCGCTCGCTGGCGATCAGGGAGAAGGCCCTCGGTCCGAATCATCCCGATGTGGCCACGAGCCTTGAGAACTTGGCTGCCTTATATCGAGCCACCAAACGGGACAAAGAAGCCAACAAGCTGGGGCAGCGTGCGGCAACCATTCGGGCCATCAAACGATGAACAAATCGGCAAACCAGGCGCTGCACCGGGCGGCAATACCACTGCGCTCCATTGCCGTCGATGAGCTTTGCGTTGGGCGGGTTCCTTCTAATCGTCCGGCGCTAATAATCTGAATTTTCGCTCCGTTTCGGCTGGTTGGGTGTAAAATAGTGTTGGTATACGTTTTTTCTATCGATAAGGAGTGCTATGGAAGTTGTAACAGTCTCCCCTAAATTCCAGGTCGTGATCCCCCGTAGTGTTCGGCGCTCGTTAGGTCTCAAACCCGGCCAAAAGGTGCAAGTAGTGCAGTACGAAAACCGGATTGAACTCATCCCGGTTGTTCCAGTTAAAAAGACGCGGGGTTTTCTCAGAGGCATTGACACGCATATCCATCGCGAGAATGACCGCGTATGAATGTGGTGGACTCATCCGGTTGGCGCGAATACTTTACCGACGAGGCTAATGCCAACTTCTTTGCGCCGGCGATCGAAAACACGCGCGACTTGATCGTTCCAGCGATCAACCTCTATGAAGTCTTCAAGCGGGTTCATCAGCAACGGGGCGAGAACGATGCGCTGAAGGCGATTGCCCAAATGGCGCGCGGCCAAATCGTTGAAGTGGATATGCCGCTGGCACTGCGCGCGGCGAAACTATCTATTGAATATAGTCTGCCGATGGCAGATAGTCTAATTCTGGCGACAGTTCGGGCTTATCAAGCGACGTTCTGGACACAAGATGATCACTTCAAAGTTATTCAGGGTGTGCAGTATGTCGAAAAGCGGCGCTAAAGTCCGCCACCCGCGCAATCGCCGTGCCGCCGACCCCGCTTCGCTCGCCTTCGGCTCACTCGCGGGGCGGCTGATGGCGACCGTTGGGCGGCCCTGCGATTGTCGAAAGATGCTGTATGAATTCAAATAACATAGGTGCCCAGGTGCTTCGTGCTTTTCGCTGGCGCGCCTCGGAATTTCGAGTATTGCGATAGCCTGCGCTCTTGCTGGACTCATTGGAATTGTGAGGGTACCTATGTTTCGTATCACCGTTCGGTATAGAGAGTTTCTACCCCTAGGAGGTTGGTCAGCGGCCGGCAGCTCGGCGCGGAACCGTTAGGCGCGAATGAACTCGGTGGAACCAGCCGCCGCAATTACTAACGCTGTGGATTCTCCGGTGTATGTGATATACTCACCGCCAGCGTAAATTGTGATTTGGAGAAAACTTCTGAGAACAGAGGTAACCGATCAAGGGTTGCTCATTCCGAAACAATTTTTGGAAGGGGTCAAAGAGGTAGAGATTCGCAAAGAGAAAAATATGATTATAGTCATTCCATTGCCCTCAGAAGACCCGATTCTTCAGCTTGGCAAACAGCCCATTATTGATGATGTGACGGATGCTTCTGTCAATCATGATCGCTATATCTATCGCCAATGAACACCATTTTTATTGACACCAGCTATTTGTTGGCACTGGAACTACGGAAAGCGCCTAACCGTTGCGTGCGGGCGACGTTGCTCCGCACTCTGCTTAGCTTCGTACTACGCGACGCGCCGGAGGCGTAGCGTTGGGCAGCAGGAGTTCGCACATTATGCGTCGGACCATCTCATCCGCGCAAACATACTTGATGAAGGTCATCTTCCCGGTGATCTGGATCGGCGGCTTCACTATCGGCACGCTTCTCCTTTTTTCACAAGCCCAAGGTTTCACGGATGAAGCCGGCAATCCGCCGCCCCCGGGCGTGAAATGGACGTTTCTTTTTGCCACCTTGGCCGGGGGAGCGCTCATCTATTGGTCGTGTATCCGCCTCAAGCGCGTCGCACTTGATGACCAAGTACTCTACATCTCCAACTTTCGGCAAGAGATTGTCGTGCCGTTGCGTGACATCGAAGAAGTGACGGAGAATCGTTGGATAAACATTCACCCGGTCACTGTGCATTTCTGCCGAGAAACGGACTTCGGAAGCAGCATCGTCTTCATGCCTAAGGTTCGTTGGTTTGCGTTCTTCTCGTCCCATCCCATTGTCGCAGAACTCCGCGCTGCTTCGGCCCGTGCTCGAGGAGTATCCCCTGATGCGCCTGCGGCCTAACCGCTGGAGAGGCGCGCGGCCATCCCGACAAGGTCGGGACTACCCCCATTGCTCCAGGCCGCACCCGCTCAACCCGGCCGCTAGGAGTCGCGACAATGGCGACCGCCGCGGGTGAAGCGGCGTGTTGGGCGGGTCAGAAGGAAAGCTACGCTGAATAAGGATGGACGACAACGACGGCGGCCTAGGAATTGATCTTCATTAGTGCGTTCTTTCAGGGCTGGCGTGCTGGAGGCGCTTTCCTTCCAGGGGCGGCGCTCCGCTTGCCCCTGGCCATTACAACTCGCTCCTTCGGAGCTTTGTATTGTAAGCGGCATCCCACTCTCTACAAATGTCCAAACTCCAGGGCCCGGCAGGGGGCTGGAGCTTGGCACCCGCGCGTTTCTTACGATCGATCTTCAGACTACTACGTTAAGCATTGGCATGGCGCGTTCCACTACGTTATCTTCGATCGGTTCCTGGCCGCGCGTCTTAAGGCATATTGAAACTAATCTCAACTTCAACCCAAACATCTACCGGTTGACCATGATAGGTTCCGGGCTGAAACTGCCATTTTGTTTTGACCGTCTGTATAGCCGACTCGTCTAATCCATAACCCAACCCCTTTACCAAATGAACGACACCAACCCTTCCCGTCTGGTCAACCAGGACTTTCAGTTTCACCATGCCTTCAACTTTGGCACGCTGGGCGGCCTCCGTGTAATCGGGTCGCAGCATATATAGGATCGTCGGGGCTCTCACGCCATCGTAGCCGGAAACGTAGGGGCCTTGACCGGCGCCGACCCCACCGCCTTGCCCTCCGCCAATGCCACCGCCACTACCGGGACCCACACCAGGACCGCTGCCCGATCCGATGCCCGTGCCGCTCCCAATGCCGATGCCGCCGCGACGGCCAGGCCCTGAAGAAAGGGCCATCTTGTCCGGTGGTGCGGTGATGTCGCCGATCGGCAGCCGTTTGTCTGTCGGAATTTCAATGGGTACTTCGACACTGGGCTCCGCCAACAGGGCGTCCCGCGAAACCATGGGTCGGGGTTTTGGATCGGGCGGAACGAGCTGCAGGGCGTTCGTTTTCGGTAGGCGCCCCGGTGAGGGAGGTGTTTCTTCAAGCTTACCGCCACCGCCACCGCCTCCGCCATCCTTTGGTGGAGTGGGTTCTGCTCGCATGATGGTAGGGGGCGGTACGAGCATCGTCACTTCGATGATCGGCTTTTTAAGATCGAGCACGGCCGCCGTCCCCTTTTGCAAGACAACCCAGACTAAAAACACGCCGGCGGCGATATGAAAAGTTAGAGAAAGCGCACCCGTAATCGTCCGTCGCCGCCGCAGCGCGCGGACATCATTTCCCATGGCCGCAAAATCGCCAAAAAGCGAAGAGATCATGCTGGGCATGGCGCGGCGAGGGCGCTGCGCAAGAATCTCCAGAATATCCGCGCCGATTTCTACAGGCTCGGATTCCGATGTGTCACTTGAGCCATTGGCAAAAAGTGAACTCTGAATCTTGACCTCGCTAAAGCTTGGGGTGAACGCGTCTACCCACTCGGCCCATGTGAACCGCCCGCCCGCATCATCTGCCGGCATAGCGTAATCAAAGAGGGAGGCGCCCGTTCTGACCGGCTTTAAGAAGGAAATCAGACGCGCCATAAGCGATTTTTTGTGCGCCGGCATGAGGGTGTCGAATCGGAAGGTCGGCGCCCTTGACTTATCAGTAGCCGTCTCTTCTTCCAAAGCTTCAGGCAAGACTTGCTCTTCCTCGCTACCCAATTTCGTGATAGGGGCTATGAGTTCTTGCGCCGTCGGCTCGATAAGCGAGGTCGCCGCGGCAAGGAGAGGTTCGGAGGCGGGTAAGGGCTCTTGTCCGTGTGGCGCCGCCGCGGCCTCTACCGGAAGCTGAGCCACGGCCGTCGTTGCAGGCGGACTCGCGGGCACAGAATTATCCCGTGCAGGCATCACCGTTATCATCGTTGGGATGGGCTGGTTAGGTTTGACTCTGGCGGCATCATCACCCGTGGAAGCGGCACTGTCGGTACTACCTCTGCGGTTAGTCCATAGCCACACGGCATAAGTCATCAAGAGCAAGCCGGTAGCCAGCAACGGGAGCAGAAGCATGAAATCGGACTCTACCCTCAGCTTGGCCAACCAATTCCAAGTTAATAGATGCTCTCTAACATTGAACGTAAGAACCACGAGCGCACACAGCGCGAGCGGGATAATCCAATAGGTTTTTACCCAGCGCCCTAATTTATTTTTCGTAGGCGCGTCCGGTCTTGTCGCTGCTGCAGTGGCCGCTACCGGACTCTCGGCGATATCACCCCTATGGCGCGCAGGCCATTCATCGACCATGGGAGAGGGAGTGTTTTCCGGTGAGGGGAGAAAAGGAGTTTGAGGCTCAATGAGTGCTGCGCTGCCTGACTGCGGAAATTCTTCCATCGTGGGAGAGGCCGGCGCCGCTTGAAGCTTGGGAGGATTCAGCGCGTCCGCCATCGTACCGGTCGTCGCCGCAGACAGCTCAGTCGCGGCGGGTGCAATCTGCGCTTGTGGCCGCGTTCCCGAAGGCAGCCCCTGTGACAAAGTTTCATGGGCCAGGGCCGAGGCGGTTTGTAAACCGAACAAGACCTCACCAACCGTCGGTCGATTCTGTGGCGAGAGATCCAACAGGCGCCGGATCAGCGCAATGATACTTTCCGGCGTCTTAAAGGGGCGCAGCTCTTCATCAAGGCGACGCCCTTCATCGAGTCGAAAGGGGTTAAGGTGGCCGGTGATCATGTGTTGAAGTAATCGTCCCAGTGCAAAGATGTCGCTATGAGGATCGCCGGCGCCCGTGGCCAACTGCTCCGGAGCCGCATACAATCGAGACACATCGGGCTTCATACCCGCCTCGCGCGTGGCCGTCGCGTAGACCTTGGGCAAACCGCTGGTGTAATAATCGCACACCTTCACCAGGATTCCCGCGGGTGAATTGGGCAGAGACGCCACCATGATGTTGTTTGGCTTGAGGCTGAGGTGGCTTAGCCCCATTTCGTGAGCCTCGTTTAACGATTGGCCGATCTGCCGAATAATCTCCAGCGCGCGATTGAGCGGCAAGGCCCCCTGACTGCGCAGAATAGTGGTCAAGGAATCGCCTTCGGCCAGCTCACAGATGACAACATAGCGAGCATCAATTTGATCAAAGTCCAACAGGCGAACCGTGTGTTCGGAGCGCAAGCGCTCCGCCAGAGAGAGGCTGTGAGTAAGTTCCGGGAAGGCGCCGCCTTGGGACGGGTCGTGGGCAAGAAACTTTATCGTCCGCCACTCATTGAGAAATCTATGGTGAGCTTGGTAAACCACGCCATGCGCGCCGGCGCCGAGGCGAGCGGTAACCTCTAGTTTATTGCCGAAAACCACGCCCAGCAGAGGATCGGGCAGCGAGGCAGTCAGCGAGGTGGCGTCCTCGGGGCAATAATTAAATCGGTCAAGCCATTCCTGTTGGCATCGTGGGCAATACTTCATTTGGCACTCCCAGTTATCCTTCTCTCCGCCGCGCGCGGCGGTAATGCTTCAGTTATGAGGGGCACGGGCGTCTCGCCCGTGTCACTTTGCTTTGCCCCCACTAACTGAGGCATTACGCGCGGCGCTTCTTTAGGCTTGTCGTCGGGCTCCCGCCCTTACTTTGATGAGAGACGCACAGGGATCGTCTCCACAAATAGCCCACCGCAACTTACGACGGTGAGGTCGATAATGTCGCCGGGTGATCGACGCGCCAGTATGGCTTCCATGTCATCCATCGAAGTAACTTTCTCATCGTTAATATTGATTATGATATGTCCGGTCGATTTACAGGTGGCGCTAATTTTTTGCGGCGGCTTGTCGGCGTCCGTGCGCAGGCCGGAAATTTTTGCCGGACTGGCGGCGGCTATCCCTACTACCTTGACCCCACGCAGACGGCCTTCGGCGAACTCTTCTCCTTCAATGCCCAAGTAGGGCGGACCCGTGCGAACCGGGCGGCGAGCCGCGGTCACCGGCGGCGCCGCGCGACGCGACGGTTTGTATCCGCCGGTACCGGCGCCGCTTGATGACGTGGCCGGCGCCGCGGAGGGGGGCGTGGGATCATGAGGTTGGCCATCCGGTCCAATAATCCTGACCGATACCCCCATGCCCATACTGGTATGGCTTGTGCCCATGCGGTTGATGTCGCGGTTGAGGCCGCTGCGGCTACTGCTCCCGCCCCCACCGGGGCCGTAACCTTTGGACCATCCCAGCTTAACGCGAATCTTCTCCTCGTGACTCTCATCGCAACAAACAGTCGTGACTACGGCAGTGTCGCCGGGGAACTTTTCGGCGACCATGTTAGTAAGGTCGTCTACGGTTTCCACCTTTTCGCCGTCTACGGCCGTAATAATATGGCCAGTGGAGTCATACTTACCGCGCTTGGCCAGTTTGTCCGGTGGGGGCGTTTCATCGCTGCGCAAACCGGCGCGGGCCGCAGGGCTGCTCGCTTCAACAGCCAGCACCTTAACCCCGCTGACCTTCTTGCCTTGATAGTCCTCACCGTCAATGCCAAAATACACCCAACCGTTGCCGATCGAGCTTTGCTGATGGCCTGAGGTCGATCCGCCCAGTCCAATGTTTGGTCCGCCCATGGAACTGGAGGACTGCTGCGCCGACCGGCGCGAGCGCTGGCGTGTTCCGGACGGCCGACTGCCAGGTCCACTTGGTCCGGTGGAATAACCACCGCGGTCTTGCGAGTCGCTGGAAGCGGACTGCGCGTTACCCTGCGCCGATCTAGGTTGGTTAACGCCGCTGTCGTCCCGCGCGATCTGAACGGGTCTTGCCCCACTCATATGGACCTGGCTGAGCAAGTCCTTCACGCGATTAACCGGAATAGCGAAATTAATCGTATTCATCATGGTCCCGCCCGCCGGGTTGAAGACACCGGCCGAGATCACGCCGACGACTTCCCCCAAGGCATTGACTAGGGGTCCGCCGGAATTACCCTGGGCAATCGAGGCGTCCGTCTGAATGGCGCCGGCGATCGGAGACCCGGTTAAGGATTTTAGATTTCTAATAGCACTGATAATTCCCTGGCTGAGCGTTCCCTCTAAGCCTAACGGATTGCCCTTAGCCAAGACCGTCTGGCCGACGGATATACGGTTGGAATCGCCCAACTTCAACGGTGGAATTTTTCCGTTAGAACTGCGCTTCAGTCTCAGCACGGCCAAATCGTTGGCGGGATCGTCCCCGATGACTTGGGCCAGGGCGATTGCGCCATCCTTGAACTTAACCAGTATTTCGCCGTCTCTGAATTGGGGGTCAGCGATCACGTGATGATTCGTAATAATCCAACCATCGCTGGTCGCCACAAATCCGGAACCGATCCCATTAGCCCCTGAGCCATTGCTCACGCTGATTAAAACAGTTGAGCGATCTAACGTCTCGTTAATCTTAATGCGCGTCGAGTCGCCCATATCCTGACCGCTAAGCGGACCTACCGACGCGAGCGCCAATATGGCTAAAAAACCAATAATGCGTTGCATACTTCCACCCACCTTAAACCAGCCGTTGTTTATGACCAATAGCATGACTGTGGCCTTTAGACCGCCTGCGGCGCGTGACGAAAGCTTTGCCGGCATGACCTATGACGCCCTTGCCCATGACCGGAAACCGCGCACGGCCCTCTTAGAAAGCCCTGCGCTTGGAGCGGGTCTTACTATCGGGCTCTAATGAGCCGCCGGCGACGCCAAGATCACGGGCGCGTCCCTGCTTGGGAGATTTAGCGCCGAAAGTGGCGTAATAGCCCTTACGCGCTTTAACAATAGTATCCTGTCGGTCCTTTACTTTGACGATGATTTTTCGCCAGGCGCCATCGCTGCTGGGATTGCTGGGGTAATATCCTAGACTATACTGCGTGCTGAGATCGTCCACAATCTGCTCGTATACGCCATTAAGATCCCAGGCATCCGTGGGAGAGAACATTTTGCCGCCGGTTTGATCGGCCATCTTATTTAGCTCGTTAATGGCGTTGGCGTACATATTAGTGTAGACCGGTCCGGCGACCGTGTCTTTCTTTCTGGGGGCTGAGCTCGAACGACGCTTCTTAATCCCCAGAACATCCCCGACAATCGAAGAAGTATCCATACTATCCCAAACACTGCCGCTGCCGTTAGTGACTACGCCGGAACGAGGATCGCCTTCCGTATTCAAAAAGATTGAATAAATGGTTATGTCGCTTTCTTCGATGGTTCGATACAGTTCAGCAAACGACACGGCGGAACCATATTGACGCAAGTCCGGCATATGCTGATTGTCGACGCCATCGGTAAAAACGACAATCGCCCTTCGCCCATTGATGCCTTTGAAGACCGATTGGGCGCTATAAGCCATCGCATCGTAAAACGCCGTTCCGCCGCCCGGCACGGCTTCCAAGATCGCACGGGCCAGGTCATGGCGATCGTTGGTAAAATCCTTGATCAAGTTGAACTCATGATTAAAGGTGGCCACGGCAATGCGGTCCTGAGGCTTGAGCAATTGAGTGAAGCGAATAGAAGCTTCCTGAACGATATCAAATTTCTCCTCGATACTGCCGCTGATATCCAGAAGCAGAAGCAAGTGAAAAGGCGTCTCGACCGGCCGGAAGTACGCGGCTTCTTGCCTGACGTTATCTTCGTAAAGATCAAAGTCCGATTGTTTGAGCCCCAGCAGGCTCTTGCCGCTGAAGCGGTCGCGGACCGACGCATTCAATGTGATGAGGTTCGTGTCAACCTTAATGGTAACTTTGCCGCGGGCGGCGCGTGGGATATTCGAGTCGATAGGAGGCTGTTTTGTCGCTCTAAAATTGGGGGGTGGTTCGGCTTTGGACGCTGCCGACGGCGCCGTATCGCGAACCGAGAGAGACCCGGCGGCGGAGTGCGCGGTTTCAGCCGGCACAGGCAGCATGGTTGTGGTAGCTTCCACTGCCGTCGTATCGGTACCGGCGCCCTCGCCGCGGGCATCCACGGTGGGAGCTTTCTCCGCGGGTTTAGCTGTACGGGCCGAATCCGACCGCACATTTTCGGCCAATGGACGAGCCGGGCCTTCGGCGGAAGAGCCTGTGCGGATGTCATACGAAGAGGCGTTTGCCGAAGGGCTCGATTCCGGGGGAGTCGTCGATGGAATGGATGGGACGGCGCTGGAGACAATGTCGACTTTAGCCGCCTCCGCTCCTGTCGCCTTTTCTGCAGCAAGGTTCAGGCTTATTTCGCCGCGGCCGACTTGCAGGCGGACCAATTTCCCACCTTGACCCACCTGGCCTTTGATGGCGTGGCCCTCTTGGGTGAATAGCTCCTGAAACTTGAGCGAGTTTCGCACCTTGCCCTCGTCACATTCCGCCCACAAATAAGCGTTTAAATCTTTTGCCATGGAAAACCGAATCGACCCTTCGTCCGTTCTTACCGAGATATCGCGGGTCACTGGACGCTGCAATTCCATTACGATATTGCCAGCTTCCGTTTTTCCTTCCACGGCGCCGACTACGTTCCGCAATTGAATATCGCCGCGCTCGGTTTGCAGCCAAATGCGGCCGGTAACGTCACGAATCTGTACCTTTCCTACGGTATTGCGAATATACAGATCAATGGATGGTGGAACCGATAGGATGTAGCTCACGGCATTATCGCCGCTCAGTCGTTCTTTGTAGTGTGTCTTGATGCGCAGTCGATTCGGACTTTCCTCCAGATCGACTGCAATCTTATCGAAGTTTTCCGGCCGGGTAGTGGTCTTGAATATATTGATCTCGCAGGCAGGCTTATCCCAGCTTTCAATGGAAACGTCCCCCGCGTCATTCTCGAGTGTGATACGGCTGCCGGGCGATAAATTAACCGTCAAGACCTCGTTCTTGACGGCTTTCCCGGTTGCTTTCTTATCTTGCGCGATTAGAAAGACGGACAGGAGTCCCATGAAAACCACGGCAGCGGGAATTACAGACTTTCTAAATCGAGCGGAAAACATTGAGTTCTCCTCAAAAAGGAAGTGGCGGAGTTCCGTGTAAAGGGAGGGTTATTAAGCTCAGCCGGCCACGGCTGATGGCCTTTACAGGATTATGAGTTTGTGGCTAACCTTCCCTAGTATTACCGATTATATATCAAGTTAATTCATTCTCAAAGCAAAAACTGCAACGAACATCCGTAATATACAGAGTGTGAGCGAGTCGTCGCGCCTCACACGGTGCAAGGTCCGGGTTTGGCGCCTAATAGAATAATTGGCGGTCTCAAAAACCGCCAGGAGGACTCACGGCTAGCCAACGTGGTGCACAGGGTTCGCGCCGAGCCTATTGATCCATAAGGCTACTCCCGCTTGGCTTTGCTTGGCCGTGACAAAAAGGACTCGATGAACGCAATGGCGTTGGCCTCGATGAGTTCTCCAAGAGCCACGTGCGGGCTGTCCAACTGGCCATCAATAACAAATACGTTTAAGGGTGTACCCCATTTCCGATTATCGCCGAGATTCTTACGAAACTGATAATGGCGAGAGTTGAGGCGACAGTTTTCATCCTTGACGCGGGTGTCCAACACTACTGTATGGACAAAGTTGAACTGTTCAACGAAACTCATAAGCTCCTCAGCCGGAGCGTAGTTGCTGACGGTAAGAATCTCGAGGCCTTTGTCGGAATACTTTTCGTAAAGCTTATTGATGGTAGGCGCATCGTAGATGGAATTGTCGCACCATGGCGCCATGAAGGATATCAAAACCAGCCGGTGGCCTTTAACAAATTCCTTGAGGGAAACAGTGCGGTCGCCCATTACGGTCTTTAGAGTAAAATTCTCGATCCTGACCTTCACAGGTTTTATTTCGGCGTATTCGTGGGATTGGTCCGCTCGAAGTGATGGAAGAAAAAGCTGGACGGCCACACCAAGCATTGCCAGGATGTAGATTATTATGAGTACTCGAGCCATGCTCGCTCCTCTATGCGCCCTTCGCAAATCTCAACTTTAGATTATTATCCAAGATTTAACGATTGCCGTCAAATATACGCGGTCAAGCGGCATACGATTTCTGCAAGCCCGAGGCCCAGGGTGGGCTGCGGATTTTCCACGTCACCATGAAGCCCTATCTTCGGCTAAGTGGGCTTCTGCGTAGTAAGCGCGGTGTTGCGGGTAAGTCGGGTTTACCGATCTCCGGCGAGGCCTAATGAAGCGCGCATGGCGGGATGAGTGTGGGCCCCGGTTCACGAGGCCCACACGGTTCTGCTTCCAACGAAACGAACCCGCACGGAGGCCGGCCTCGTTTCGAGTAAGGAATTCATCAACAGTAAGCCCAGCTTCAGTGTAGCGAAGCCTTTCCGTCGATGCGACAAGTATCACTTCGCGAAGCCCGGCATTACGTTATTCTGCCAGGACATCAACGTCGTCGAGGTGGAAGTAGTCGGGGGGATTAAAGAAACAGAACTTGAGATTGGTAGTCGTGTCATCCGACGCGGCCAGGCCGATGAATACGCTGGTATCCCCAACCGGTAAGGCAGCAGATGACGTGTAGGGGAAAGTCGGCATATTTGTCTGATCGTAGATCACCGCTCCGTTCCAACTGACTTGGAACTGATTTGGCGCGTCCTGGTTCCGCAGCCAAAAGGAGAGGTCATAGAGAGCACCGGCGTCCGTTGGGACATTCTGTTCGAAGCAACCGAGCGCTGTGCCCGGACCAGTTTGCAGGCCCCGTGCGCCACTGTGGGCCACTGGTCCTCCCTCTATTGTGGTAAAAGTAGCATCGCCGCTTCGCGTCCAACCCGCGAAATCAGGAAGACTCTCCCATCCGCAGTTAGCCGCCAGACTGCCATCGGCCTCGCATTGGCTTTGGGCCAATGCCGATAGACTCAAACAGAGTACGAACAGAGATACAGTTAGTACAACTTTCTTCATCTTCAATTTCCTCCATTGATTTTAGAGAAGCTTCGGTGGAGCAGTGACCTCCACCACCCCCAAGAGAAAAAAACCCTTTTCTCCTCTCTCGAGTTGTCGATAGCTGGGTTCAATGTCGCCTATTCCTAGCGATAGAAACAACGAGTTCCCGTGACTAATGGGATATTGAAGTTTATTCCGACTAAGCCAGGTGACATTATAAATCAGCCATATCCGAAAGCGATCATACTACAAATGATTGGTAAGTTGCAAGGACATTCTACTAAAGTATAACCTCCCCAGATCCTTCATGGCGGGTGAGTGGGTGAAACACCCTTGAGCAGCTATTTCTTGTCTTGGCAAACCAATGCCCAGGTCCGTGAACCATCGACCTTCCCCACTGCTGAACAACGGCTCTTGCTGCGAACATGGTCATGCAATTCGTGGGGGCGGGGATACACGCTCATTTTCTCATAATAGTCGAAGGCGCTGGAAAAACCATTGGCCGGCGACACGATCTTCTCGTCAAAGTCGACCATGCTTCGCACGCGACACGTATAGCGACGCATCAAACCTTGGACATAGAAACGTCGGAAGAAGGGATGGTGGGTTTACTGAGCTCCGGTGAGACCTAATGAGGAGTTGATGGAATAGCCATCGTCTCGGCTTCTACCATTATGGATAAGGCACAGCATCATTGCGCCCGTGGGAATAGCTAATGGTTATTCCGCCTTCCGGCAAGCGGCTGCCGAGGTTGTATTGAAAGGCGGCGGTCCAATCCGCATTCTGGAGCAAAGGACGGGTATCATCAAGATCTGCACAGGACACAAAGCCTGCGAGAGTATCTCGTACAAGAGAATATTCCGCCTGGAACCAATGCGCAGCTCCGGAAGCGTCAGTAAAAAGAAAATGAACATCGGGATTGGTGCTGTTATTGCGCACAACATATTGCCCGAGAAACCCGCCTTGGTCGAGTTGCCATGAGCCATCGTTATTCCGCGTAGTGAGCACATCGTAGTCCGTATACGTGTAGTAGCATTGCGCGGCGCAGCCGCTAATCGTGACCTGGGTCGTCCAACGGCCTTCAGCGCCGCTGACCGTCTGGTCAAAGCCGACAATACAACCTCCGCAATTGACCGCGCTGGTCGCGTGTGAGGGCGCGTCTCGGAAAATTGGGTTTATCACTTGGCAGTCCACCTCCGTGATGGGCTTGACGGACCCTTCATAGAATAGGAAATCCATGTGCTGACATAAAACGCTGGTTTCCGTTCCCACCTTGAATCCGTCACCAAAGCCGTCGCAATCCAAGGTACGTCCCGCTTGCCCATAACTATTTATGGAAACGGTCACCTCACCATCCGTCAGAGTAACAAAGGAGTCCTCGGTTAGCCTATCAGGACTCGTTGACCGAGGATTTTGACTATAGGCTATGATCGCCATACACTGAATCAATCCGATAACGAAGCAGAAGATTTTTGACTTTCTCATAACTCGGATTCCTGTAAAATTTTTTCTATAAAAACCGCTTCGACGAGTTCTTGATGATAGCTCGACTTACCTAAGTAATGCAACGCATAAGAAGCCTATGTACAGCCATGGAGGAATGGAAAAGGACAACCGATACGAAGAGGCCGAGAGCGCGATTTGTTGCGTTACAAGTCGAACGTTGGATAGAGCGATACGAAGCGCCCTCGTGCACCGTTAGAAACAGCGGAAGTTGGCGCGGCCACCCAATAAAGTGAGTAGCCACGCCAAAATGTCCATTCCACTAGAAAAGGCTAATACTTAGCCCAGGGCACAAAGGAAGAGGCGCAACGGCTTAGGGAATTTCCGAAGCATCGTCGCGACCATGAGCATAGGTAACGGTGGTAGCGCCGTTGTATTGGATGGCGCTAGTCCAATCACCCACGTAAATCGGAGGCGCATCCGGCAAGTCTTGACAGGAAGTCGCTCCTTCAAGGAAAGTCCGTACTGTGGGAAATTCGCCCTGCGCCCAATGATCCGGAGCCGCACCACTGCCATCACCGAAATAATAATGGACTTCGGGAACTGCCGTTTGATTTTGAACAACAAATCGGCCTTCGTCCGCATGGTACGACCCTCGGTTGTTGGCAAAACCATGAACATCGAAATCGGTATAGGCGTAATAGCAGCCCACGTCACAGCCATCAATAGTCACCACGGTTGTCCATACGCCGCCATCGTCCACGGTCTGATCAAAGCTAAACGTGCAAGCTCCGCAGGTCACCGCACTCGTAGCATGTCCCGGGGCGTCGGCTAGCAGGGCGGACGTTACTGTGCAGCCGGCCGGGCTGATCTTAGTTACGGCGCCGCCCGCTGAAAAGAAATCGGTATGCTCGCAAAGCACGCTGGTCCCGGGCTCACCAACCTGGAATCCGGCGCCGATGCCGCCGCAACCCGGCGATGTCTGACCGGCGCGGCCAAAGTCATCAATCGCGACGCTGGCATCACCACCTGTCAATGTTGCGATGGCGAGCATCGGATCAAGCTGCGGCATATACTGGTTATCAGTTTTTATCTGAGCCCATGACGATAGACTCAAACAGAGTACGAACACAGATACAGTTAGTACAACTTTCTTCATCTTTAATTTCCTCCATTGATTTTAGAGAAGCTTCGGTGGGGCAGCCCCTCCGCCACCCCCAAGAGAAAAATTCCCTTTTCTCCTCTCGTGAGTTGTCGTTATCTGGTTTCAATGCCGCCTGTTCCTAGCGATAGAAACAACGAGATCCCGTGACTTTGGGAGATTGGAGTTTATTCCGACTAAGCCAGGTGACATTGCCTATCAGCCATATACGAATGCGATCATACTACAAATGAATGATAAGTTGCAACGACTTTCTACTAAAGTATAATCTCCCCCCTTACCCTTCCTAGCGGGTGAGTGGTTCAACCACCTGTCCGCAGCCATTACTTGTCTTGGCAAACCAACACCTGGACCCATGAACCATCGACCTTCTTCACTGCTGAACAACGGCCCATGAGCCTAGAGCTTTGGGATTGGTCACGGGGGTCAGGGGTCGGGGATCGGGCGATATTGTTTGGATTTCTTTTCCGACGACTTCCTCAATCCGTTAAGCATCCGCCTTGCAGCTCAATGCCCAAATCACGATAATTCCTAACAGTCATCGGTACCACCGTGCCCTTGGCCCCTGATCCCTGACTCCCGATCTCCGTGAACAGTTACGCGCTTTTTAGAGCTTTTCGCGGGGGTCATGCCAGCAAGAGAGTAAGCATCTGTACCACCCATACGGGCCATGAGAGACGACCGGGGAAGCCTTGGCCCAAATGCCCTCCGGATTGCCATGTGACGTTGGGCATATCTATCCACTGCTGCGACGGAACTACCGGATCGTTACACCCAACCAAGCCGCGAACATGGTCAGGCAGTTCGTGGCGGCAGGGATACACGCTCATTTTCTCATAATAATCAAAGGCGCTGGAGAAACCATTGGCCGGCGCCACAATCTTTTCGTCAAAGTCGACGATACTTTGCACGTGGCACGGATAGCGACGCATCAAACCTCGGACATAGAAACGTCGGAAGAAGGGATGGCGGTCCAACCCTAAGGCGGCCTCCTTCAAGTTGAGCGGGGCACAGATGGCCAGACGCGGCATACGGTAAGGGTAAAGAAGACTATGACGTAATACAATATGACCCCCTAAGCTGATCCCAACCGCCGCCAGCTTTACGTGTGGATAGCGATCGCGGGCCTGGGTTAGTATGATTTCCAAATCGTCACAGCGGCCGGCGTGGTGCGTTTGGCCGTCATAGCTTTCACTATCGAGCATACCGCGGCCGTTCCAGGCCATCACGGCGTAGCGCGATTTTAATAAATGAGCGGCGACTCGCCGCACCTGCGGCCCTTCGGCATCGCCACCCAATCCATGACAAACCACAACTAGTGCTTTGGGCGGCTCCGCTGGATAAGCCAGCCATCCAGTCCAGAGCGCTTTTCCGGCCACGGACAGATTCCAAGGTTCACGGAAGGCCGGCAAGGGCGGCGTGTAATAGAAGTTTTGAGCTATGGTGGCTACTGTACCTAGCATAAATCCAGCTTCGTCGCTTTCAATGGCTGACCGTGAATGAGTCGCAATTCCGACTATAACTGCAGACGCCAATTCCCAGACGGCTTAATCAATAACACTTGATAAGCGGCCCTTTTCTTTGTATAAAGCTTGATGACTGGTATATAGCGTCTTAAGTTCAACCGAATTGTAACACATCGCCGGGCGGGTTGCCGAAGTCGGTATGTCTTCGGGCGGCGACGCTTAATAGGTCGTGATCGCTCAAGGGCAAGATCGGTATGTGTATTTTTGATGCCTCTTCCGCGGTTCCGCTACCGGGGGTTTGCGTCAGCCCCAGTTCACGCAAGCAAGATGTCAACAAAAGGCTTGACATCGGCGGGGATTGGGTATAAAGTCAATCCATCATGGCCAATATTGCTTAGCCCAAAGTGTCTGTAGTAGTTCGTATGGGCAGGATCGACGAATAGCTGGACCCAGTACCGGAGGTGTCCACGGCATAGGTGGAT
>JACOSC010000292.1 GCA_016179055.1 Acidobacteriota bacterium | reverse complement strand
TCCAGGTCTCCGGCTATTATATCTCGCTCCTTCGGAGCTTTTGATTATAAGCGGTACCCCACTCTCTACAAATGTCCAAACTCCAGGACACCGTGGGACTGGAGTTTGGCATCAGCGTGTTTCTTATGATCGAATCTCAGACATTACTAATTTTTCAGTTGTAATTCGATGTCTTCTCCAGATATAATCATAGCATCAGAGGGGAAAATCATTGAGCATGATCCAGAATAAGTACATTGCGCTTGGCGATGCCAGCATCATGGTTTCCAGCGCACAACGCATCCAAAAACTTGTCGGGAACAATTCCTGTGTATGCAGCCCTGTAATTAGGAATTGTGGTACGTGAAGAGCGGCTGCGCCTTAGGTAGGCGTATGAATAGAAAAATTATGTTGGGGCTCTTATTTCTATTGTGGCTTGGGTACGCCAACTGTACCAAAACGCCCGTGGGGGAGCCGCAGAAATTAACGCAGGCGCAGGCCCTCATTACCGATATCCAAATTGATGGCGACGTTGCAACCCTCGAAGATTCCTTGAAAGCTAATCCTAACTCGGCCGAGGCGTATCTTTGGTTGGCCCTTGCTTACAGCAAGAAAAACCGGCTGGATGATGCCGCCGAAGCTTATCGCAGAGCGATTGAAATCAATCCCTACACTTCGGCCGGCCACTCCGGCTTGGCATCGATCTACTTGCGGCAGGGACTGCTCGACAAGGCTTTAGCTGAAAACAAGACCGCCATAGCCCTCGATCCTTCGCACAAGGCTGCCTATTTCGGATTGGGAATGATTTACAAGCGGCGAGGTCGGCTCAACGAATCTCTTCATTACTATTTGAAGGCCACCGAATTACCGCCGGTAGCCGGTTGGTCCTATTATCAAATCGGCGATATTTACCGGCTGCAGGGACAGAACGAGAACGCTAAAGCGTATTTCAAGAAGGCCATTGGGATTGATCCGACCATTCCAGCCGCCTACAGCGGCTTAGGGTTGATCGAGCGAGAGAGCGGTAACTACGAAGGCGCGGTCGCTTATTTTCGGGAGGCCATTCAGCGTAATCCCCGGAATCCAAATTTATATGTTTCGCTCAGTAACGCTTTGCACGATGCCGGCGATGTTGCCGAAGCGTTGAAAAATGTGAACGAAGCGATTGATCAACAACCCATGTTGGCACGCGCCTATGCCATGCGGGGAATGCTTTTTTATGAGCGCCAGGAGGTTACCGAAGCCATCGCTGAGATTAGGAAGGCCATGGACATCAATCCGCAGTTGGCCTTGAGCTACAGCAATCTGGCGTGGATTTACGCCACCAGCCAGGGTACCTCTTATTTTGATCCCAAAGAAGCCATTGCGCTGGCACAGAAAGCCATTCAGATGAATCCCAAACCGCATCGCTTTTACAGCGCCTTGGCGGAAGCGTATTTTCAAAACAACCAGGTTGGCCAAGCCGTCGAGACGATTAATATCGCTCTGGCGCGCGCGCCCAATCGTAGCCAATACCAAGCCCAAAAGACCCGCTTTGTGACCGCCCAGCAAAGCGCCAAACACTGACCTGGCCATGAAACTCATCACCGAAGAGCTGAACCCCGTCTCCCAGGACATCGACACCAAATCCAGCCAGGAAATCCTGAGCATCATCAACGACGAAGATCAAACCGTCCCCCGTGCCGTCAGACAGGAGATTGCGGCCCTCGCCCGCGCCGTGGATATCCTAACGGATGCGCTAAGTCAGGGCGGAAGGATGTTCTATATCGGCGCCGGAACCAGCGGACGCCTGGGTGTGTTGGACGCCGTCGAATGCCCTCCCACGTTCAATACCGATCCCCATTTGGTTCAAGGCGTCATGGCGGGCGGCTACCGGGCCTGTGGCAATGCGGTCGAGGCCAAAGAGGATGATCCCCGCCGGGGCGCGATTGACTTGAAAGCGCGGCGGATTACCAAGAGCGACATCATTATTGGAATTGCCGCCAGCGGCCGCACGCCCTATACCATCGGCGCTTTAAAGTATGCGCGTCAAGTAGGCGCCCGCACCATTGCGGTAACCTGCAATCCCGATTCTGAAATGGCGCAGATGGTCGATGTGCCCATAGCGGTCGTTGTGGGTCCGGAAGTCGTGGCCGGATCTACGCGCATGAAAGCTGGAACGGCGCAGAAGCTTGTTCTTAATATGCTGACTACCGCGACGATGATTCGCCTGGGAAAAGTTTATAGCCATTGGATGGTCAACGTTCATTTAAAGAATGAGAAACTCCTCGCACGCGGCCGGCGGATATTGATGGCCGCGTTGAACGTCGATGCGGCCAAGGCCGCCAAGGCCATTCGAATGGCCGGACAAGATTTGTCGGTCGCCTTCGTAATGCTAAAGACTAGTGCAACGCGCCGGCAGGCGCAGAAATTATTGCAGCAGAACAACGGTCACGTTCGCCACGCCGTTGCCATGGGGTTGGGTGAGCGCGCTTAGACACTGAAACGCGTGGTTAGGCCCTCACGGCATTCCTTCACTGAGTATACTGATATGTCAGAAAGCCCATCGCGCCGCAGGCCGGCCACAGCCGGCCCGCTTGAGAAAAGCCGGTTCACCGTCATTCTGGCCGGAGCGGCCTATACGCCGGAGCGGTGTTTGCGGCAAGCGGCTATCTTTGTCGCCAATGGCGGCATAGCGGGCGTCATGGAATGCCCGGCACGCGACACGCCGACCGAGCCCTTTCGGAGAAAGCTGTTGGAGACGTTCGGAAGTGCGGCGGAGGTAGGGAAAGTCGATCGAGAAGCCTGGATTCATGCCGATTGGATCGAGGCGTGGGACGGAATCGTGGCGCCGGGTTTCATAGAGCTTCATACGAATGGCATCGGCGGCTTTGATGCCATGGACCCGCGACCGGAATCCTTGAGCGGTATGGCGCGCGCCCTGGCTCGGTATGGAACCACGGCGTTTCTTCCTACGGTGATCACGGCGCCAAAACCGTATATCATGCAGGCGCTTTCCACTTTGGCCGACGCCATGGCTTATATCAGCGATGGCGCATCGCCGCTGGGCATTCATTTGGAAGGACCCTTCCTCAGCCCGTGCCGGCGCGGCACACATCCAGCCGCCCATCTGCAACCCCCGGCTCTCGCGCTTTTCCAAGAGTTCTTCGAGGCCTCACGTGGCCATTTGCGCGTGTTTACATTGGCCCCCGAATTGAAAGGGGCCCTCGGGCTCATCGAGCGAGCCGCAGGTTTGGGAGTGATTCCCGCCTTAGGGCATTCCGATGCCACATACGAAGAAGCGCAGCAAGGCATCGAAGCCGGCGCCCGTCATTCCGTTCATCTGTTCAATGCCATGCGGGCGTTTAATCATCGGGATCCCGGTATTGTGGGCGCGATTCTCAGCGATGATCGGATCAGCGCGGAAATTATCACCGATGGCATTCATGTGCATCCGGTAGCCGTGCAAATCCTGGTCGGCGCCAAGCGGCTCGATAAAATTGTTTTATCCACGGATAGCATCAGCGCGGCGGGAATGGCGGACGGGCCCTATAAGTTGGGCGGAAAGCGTGTCGTCGTCATCAACGGGGCCTGCCGCGATGACGAGGGTCGCCTGGCCGGGAGTAGTCTTACACAAGATCGCGCCCTGCGTAATTTGATGGCGTGGACCGGCATTTCTCCTGCAGATGCGCTCGCTACGGCAACCCTCAACCCCGCATGCGTCCTCGGCCTAAACAACAAGGGGCGAATTCGTGAGGGCGCCGACGCCGACCTGGTTATTCTAAGCCGGCAATGGGAAGTCGAACGCACTTTTGTTCAAGGCCGAACCGTTTTTCAAAAACCAGAGTAACGGATAAGAACGGCATGGGCATAGGGAAAAGAGGCGTTCATTGATGAGACCTGGCATCGTGACGACGTGTCTTGAACGATACGAGTTAACCAATGCCCCCCATAGAAATATTGTAACTACTCAGGAGAAAGTCCGTCTTGACAGAACCGGGAGCGGTAGCGACCGGGTCGGCACGTTGTTTTCATCGCTCATGTATTATTCCGAGCTCGGGAGAATACATGATCGCTGACAGTTGTCGCCAGGCGCGCACCCGTTCGCTACCGCTCCCGGTTCTGTATCAGTACCGCCTCCATGGGCTGAGCAGTTACGAAATATTACTGCAAAGCATCGTATGGTGAATCGAAGAGAGTAGTCAGGTTCTCGGCGAATCTCGCTCAGCGCGCTTCGATTAATTAGCCAGGGAACCGCATCAACTAAGATTCAATATCTTCGACGTCATCAAGGTCGGCCATTTCCGACTCCGTCAAGGGCCGCCCGCGCAGGCAGTCGCTCAGCTTATGCCAATCAATCGTCGCCGCGGGCAAGCGGGGCGCGTCGAACTCGGGCTCGCTGAAATTGAACATATCGAGCATATCATTGGCGTTGGCGTCTCGCTGGGTAAGCGCCGGTAAATTGAACTTCGTCTCAATGAACTTTAGTATGGAAGTATGGTCGTACACGCTATGCGAGACATAGTGGGATTTGGCATACGGGGAAACCAATACGAAGGGAACCCGGAATCCATACCGATCGAAGTCTGCAGGGTACGAATCGGGAGTTAGCCGCGGCGCTAGGTCATCCGGGAGGCATGCCGGCGGCGGCGGCACATGGTCAAAGAAGCCGCCATTCTCATCGTAAGCAAGAAAAAGCGCAGAGCGCCTCCAGTACGAGCTGCGCATCAAGGCGTTGATACGGCGCGCCACGCCGTACTGGCCAAGCTGTATATCGCTGGGCGGATGCTCGTCCCCCACCAGAAAAGACGACTCAAGGAAGACGACTTGCGGCAGACGTCTGCGGTTAAGGTCCTTCTGAAACTGCGATATGTGCGCCACCTTATGGAGATTCCGCAGAAACATCGGCAGAAATAGCCCCAGCACGGGAGCATCGCTAAAGTAATACTTCCAAGAAATTCCATACGTATTAAGCTGATCGAAAATCGTCGGCTGAGCAAACTCGCGCGTCGAAGGGGGAAAATCGTTTTGAATATGCCCAAAGGATGTGCCGGTTAAAAGGTAAAACCGATTGGGATAGGTGGGACCAAGCAGCGAGGAGAAGTAACGGTCGGCCACCGCAAATCGATTGGCCAACGCATAGTAATAGTTGAGGTCCTCTCGTTGATAATAGCCCATGGCGCGTACACCATCGCGTGTGCCCGGCGTATGATTACGAATAACAAACTGATCATTGAGCCCTTCGTTCCACTCAACATGAGCGCCATTCCAGCTATGGTCAGTGTCTTTGGTACAATAGCTGGTCTGGTGAAATGGGTGAACTAATGACCCATCCTCATCGGGATTGCTCATGTCTTCGGTAACGCCATCAATGACGCCCTCATAACCGTCGACATTGAGTCGCCCGAAATAGGAATCAAACGACCGATTCTCTTGCATGATCACAATTATGTGTTCAATGGGGATTTCCGTATGCGGTGTTCCAGGCGGAATCGACGGGTTGGGCAAGGAACCGGCGTCGCGCGAACAATCGATCGTCTGCGCAGAAACCATGCGGCAAAAACCGAAGCCTATAATCACCACGACAAGCGCTGCCGACAGGAAGCACAGCCCCCGGCGAAGACGATCGCTTGGAATCAACCATGAGCGACTAAAAACAGACATGAGACACCTCCGTGAGCTATGAATCCGAACCCACCGTTTCAAATTAGTTGGAATGGGGCACCCACGCTTTGGCAATGGCTACCCGATGGCCCCCATATTGAGAGCCCAATTTCATCTATAGGATATTTAGCGACCGCGACCAGGCTAGCCCCTGAGGCCCACTATATCAGCATAACCAATCATTGTCAATCGGTTGTTGACTCTCCTGAAGTTCGATCATAAGCCAATCAGACGGTAGCGGCGCCGGCCCGGCACGGGGGCTCTGTAGTTTGGACATTGGCCACAGACCCGCGCGATCCTTTCGTTCCCACCACTGCGTGCGGGCGCCCCGCCATAGCCTAAG
>JACOSC010000291.1 GCA_016179055.1 Acidobacteriota bacterium | reverse complement strand
CCTTCGGAGCTAGGGGAACAAGCTGCGGGCTATGGCGGGGCACCCGCTCGAAGTGGTGGGAACGAATAGATCGTGCGGGGCTGCGGCCAATGTCCAAACTCCAGAGCTCCCGTGCGGGGCCGGCACTGCTGCCGTCTGATTAGCTTATGATCAAACTTCAGTTCTCTTCCTGAAGTTCGATGAAAGAAATGCGCGGATGCCAAAATCCAGCCCGCGGTGGGGCCCTGAAATTTGATAGGGAGTTGTGTGCCGCTTACTATCTCCAGCTCGCCAGCCCTGAAAGAGGGAAAGGGCCATCAGAGGGAATAGAACTTCTCGGTTTCTGGTTTACGTGTGATCTACATCACGGTTATAATCATTTGTGTACGCTAGATTAGCCTTTTGTTGGCCGGATCACCAAGGGAGAAACAAGAACTGCGCTTGGCAAAAAGGAGTTGAATAACATGACCGGGTCAGTAGAGGTATCGTCTACAGGAAAGGAAGGAGAAGGCGGCGAGCTAAGTTTTCTAGCATTGATTAGAATACATGAGCATTTAAACCAACTCTTCTTCTCCCATCAAGAAGCCTTGCTCATGTTCAATCTGCGAATCGCCTGCGATCGAATGCTAGTCTTTGAGAAGGAATTGCGATCCCATATGAAAGTGGAAGAGGAACTGCTCCTGCCCATCTACCAAAGAGCGGGTCGCATACTGGGCGGGCCAGTCGAGTTTTTTACCGGCGAGCACAAGCGTATGTTGGAGTTTGTCGGCCGATTCTGTGAGAAATTACGCGAGCTGGACCGTAACCCTCTCGACCTGAAGCGGGAAATTATCGCCCTACTGGATGAGGAAGCCACGTTTAAGCACCTGGTGATGCACCATGATGAGCGCGAGCAAAGCATACTGTATCCCACTTTGGATAGGGTGACCACGGATGCGGAGCGGCATGAGATCCTGCCGCGTTGCTTCCCCGCCAACAGCTCTTTACGTCAGATGGGTTATTGCGGCTAACGCGCGCGGCCAGTCTTGACCCGCGTGGAGTGTGATTTCCGTACGATTTGCCCGTAATGGTGGCAAGGCACTGCCGGATCTATTTAACGATTAGCCCCGGTAGGGGCGACATGTTTATAGCACAGGCATCCGAAATAAGAGCCAAGCTTCGTAGTAGTCCCCCAGCTTGTCCTAACGACACGCAGATACGAAGGCAAAACGTAACTGTTCAAAGGGTTCTCTGATGAACCTATCGACAAAAGGTGGCCTTTCCGCGTCCGGTCCCTGAAGGGGACGCGGTTAATAGCCGGGGGTGGCGTTTCGCCACCCCCGGACCGGAACCTCCGCGCGGGCCGACCCTGAAAGGGTCGCGGTCGTCCACCCACACCGGACCCTACGTGGACCCTTTCAGGGTCCGACCGGGGGTGAGGGCATTCCGTGGGTGGCGCGAGGCGCCACCCACGGCTATTAACCGCGTCCCCTCCGGGGACCGGCGGGTGGCCGCCCTGCACAGTTACAAAGACACTGGGGAAGTTTCTAAGGAGTCCCCCAGCTTGGCCCAACGGCACGCGGATACCAAGAAGAAACTGGGGAAGTTTCTAAGGAGCTAGCGTTTAAACACCTAGGCTTCGAGCTATACACATGGCGCCCCTACCGGGGCTTACATCGTGCAGGGGTAACACCCCTACAATGGAGGATATAATGCATCAACCTATTAGAATTCTTGATCATGAACACCGAATTATTGAGCGGATCCTGCGTGCCCTAGAGGGGCTGTGTACGAGGCTGGTCAGAGGAGAAAATCCGCCCGCCGCGGCCTTCCTGCAGATTATAGATTTCTTCCGCACCTTTGCCGATAGTTGCCATCACCAGAAAGAAGAAAAGTATTTGTTCCCGGTGCTTGAACAACACGGCGTTCCGCGTGTCGGCGGGCCGGTTGGCGTGATGCTCTATGAGCACGAGATGGGACGCCGTTTCGTGGCAGACTTGGCGAGCGCAGTGGCCGCTTATGAAAAAGGGGACCCGAGCGCGCGTGCTGCGATCGTTGAAAATGGCAGAGGCTATATCAGGCACCTGGCGGAACACATCAACAAGGAGGACAATATCCTATACAAGATGGCGGAGGACATGTTTGACGACGCCACTTGGACAGCCCTTTTGGCCGCCTTCGAGAAAACGGAGGAGAGCGTGGGCGCCTGCACGCATGAGAAGTGCGAGCGTCAGGCGGCTGAGCTGGAAAACAGTTGGGCGCTGCTCGCCAGTAAATAGTATAGGCCTTTGAACTCGAAGGCATCAGGCGTGCGAGCGTCTTACGCGGCGTAACTGTTCAGCCGCGCTTTCGACCAAGCCGGAGGGTTTCCGAGCGATTCCTGATTTCAAATTTCGTAATTGTTCAACCACCCACGCATTAGGCCACCCAGCCGATACGGAACCGCTGCCATTGCTTGAGCAGTTACCTAACGGCTAAAAAAGGCAGAGTAAGGGAGTTCGAGCTAACGGGGATCGCCGATAAGAATAAAGGATGCCCAGGCGGCAGGATGACGATCATTTCCCGGAGCGTGCATACTATCCATTTGCGCTTGCCGTAACGCCTCGGCCTTCGACATCCCATCCTTCTGCAGATGGTAATAGAACCGTTCCATGAGTAGGCGTGTCGGCGTATCTTCGACGTTCCATAAGCTGGCCAATACCGCCGGCGCCCCCGCCGAAAGGAAGGCGTGCGGCAACCCCACCAGTCCTTCCCCGCGCCAATATCTACCGAGACCGGTCCCGCACGCCGATAGAGTCACGAGACGCACACGCGATAATTTCCAATCCATGATGCTCTCGCTGTGCAAGAGGCGCGGGCAAAGCGCGCTCGATCCGACGAATGGGGGCTCGGGATCGCCCGCTCGACTACTTCTGACGATCGGCCCCGACTTATAGGCGTACGACCCGTGCCTCGATGGCTCGGCGTGGCCGGCAAAGTGTAGTATATCAAAATGGGCAACCTGCGCGGCCAGCTCCCGCAGATCAGGCCGGACCATATAGGTCGCACGCGGCTTGTAGGAATCGCTGATTGCCTTCGCCTCCTTTAACACATCGGGCAAATACTCTTCGGTAGCGACGACCAGCGCGGCTCTGGCTTTCCCATCGGCGCGACCGCGGCTTAACCCCAAGCACCATTTCAAGACCGTCGCGCTGGGGGCTTGGGCCATCGGGAATTCTTCCACCAGAAATCGGCCGCTCTCGGTTATCAAGGCCGAAAAAGGGACCAAGAAAAGACTGCCGTCCGGGATAAAGCAAAGCGTATGGCCGGGTCTTATATGCGCCCGCAATGGCCGGATCAGGCATTTATAAAGCTCTTGTCCGGCGCTCCGGGCTTCCGCTTGTCTCTCATTTCTCAAATGGCCGCGATAGGACTCCACCAATGCGCCAATCTCACTTCTTCCGCTGGAAAGAGTTACGCATTCGAAGAAATGAGCGCCAATGATAAAGACCAGGGTCTTATCGTCACTCATGAAATAATCTATGAGGGTCATGTTTTGCGGGAGTGCGGCTTGAACGGACTCCAGTCTCTTGAATTCATCAGACAGAAGATTCCGTGGCCCCGCACTGGACTCGGCGGCTTTCGCGAGGGTTTCGTAGGATAACATGCGGGCTCGGGCTTTTTCAGAATAATGAAAAGCCGCTTCGGGGTTCCCTAATTCATGCGCCAGCAAAGTGACCAGCGCGATATAGGGATCATATCGGCTGGCCAGAAAGGGCAATTTCAGATCGGCCTGCGGAAGGCGGCTGTCCAGGTATTCAATGATGCCGATAGCTCGCTGATAGGCCGCCTGGGCGCCGGCCGGGCGCGCTTCTCTCCGCAACGCGTTGCCGGCGAGGTAGCGGGCACGCCATTCCATATCCGGGCTGTTCGCCGCTTGGGCCAGCCGGATTACCGAATCCAGCTCCGCGTACGCCTGACGCCGATCTCCTTTAGCCATTGTGAAGACGGCTTGCCGGATCATATGACTGATGCGCGCATCGCTATCCGGCAGGCGCTCGGCTAATTTACCGGCCTTTTTCAATAGTGCCTCGGCTTCGGTAAACCGGCCCATGGCCAAATAATTTTCTGCTTGATACGAAATAAAATGGCAGGTTTTTCTATTTAGTTGGCTCGCGGCAACCTGTGGCGCCGATCCCTCACTCATGGTAGCGAGCCGTTGTAGAGCTCTGTCAAAGAAAGCCAATAGCTTTTTCGTATTGTTGCCCGCGCTGGTACAGGAGACTGATATGTTCTAAGTTGTCGAGCTCGCCCAGTTGGTCGCCCATTCGACGATTTCTCTTAAGGGATTCCGCGTAGCTTCGCAGGCTTTCTTCCAGATCACCAAGCTCGCGGTACATGTTACCAAGGGCGTTGTAGGCACGCGCTTGCATCTGGGCATTGTTCAGCGTTTCCGCCAATAAGAGCGCCTGGCGCAAGCAGGCTTTTATTTCAAAATAGTTTCCTCGCATCTGGCAAATGACACTGATATTGGTCAGGGCATCAGCCAAGTCTTCGCGGTCTTGGCTATGTTCCGCCACGCGAGCCATAGCAGAGTATGCTGCCAGGGCCTTGTCATACTCGGATTGAAAAAAGTAGCCGTTGCCCATCAGATGGTAAATGTAGGACTCCTGCCAGTAGTCGTGCCCTTGGGGAAATATCTTGAGGGCTGCGGCGGCCAGCTCTAAACTGCTCGCCAAGTCGCCCTGAATGTATCGAGTGAATGCCGCGTTGGTCAGGTTAGTTGCCTGGTATTTAAGCCGCTTTTGCGCATAACTTAATTTTCGATAATATTCAATCAATCTCTGGTAGCTCAAATCTCCGGTATAGGCGCGATACGCGTTTTCGACCGCGGCCGCCTTAGCAAAATCCTGCTTGGCGCCGGCCAGATCGTTTTCCATTTCTTTTTCCACGCTGGATGTCAGGGATTTCTTAATGCACCAGATGGCGTGGGGCGATCGGGAAATCAGTTGTGCCAGCCGGTCCCATCGTCCGCTTTGGAAGGCCTCTCCAACTTCGCCTTGGAAAAATTCATAACTAATCAACCGCAGCTTATCCCGTATTAAAAAGAGCTTTTCAGCCCATGGGCTTTGTGAGTCGAGTGCCGAATATCTTTCAATCGTTTCAAGGGTTTGAGCTTTATTACCTAAAGCATAGAAGGTCAGGGCCAGATTGTACAGCGCGTCCGGTTGTTCAGGATTGATCGCCAGGACCTCGGCAAAACGTTGGGAAGAAGCCCCCAGCTTTTCATCTCGCCGGTAGGGATCGGCTTCCGTTATGGCTTGCTCGTAAAGGCTCAACCCCAACCCATTGATAGCCTCAATGAGATTCTTGTTCAACTTCAGCGCTTCCTCATACTGCTTGAAGGCTAACGCCGGCTGCTGCTTCGCCAAGTAAATCTTTCCGAGATTAAGACGGGTGGGCAAGTCCTTTGGCCTGGCGCCCAAGGCTTGTAAGAAATAAGCCAGCGCTTGATCGAGGCCGGTTACGTGGTCTTTGGACAACGCGCTTTCGCCGCGTTCCCAACGAGGTGACATTGGCGCCCCGACCAATCTCAAACCGGAAGTCGTTTGAAACAGCGGTACGGATTTCAGGTTCTCCATGCCCAGCGCATAAAGGTCATGATGCCGCCGCTGAGCAGAGCCCATCCAATAGAGGAGGCCGCCAAAGAGCATCATTAGGACGAGGGCCGCGGAAGCCCAGCGTAGCGCAAACGGGTTAGCCCCCAACTTGACTAAAGTCGGCCGCTTCGGCATTTCGACCGGGCGTTGTCGCAAGAGGGGTTCAATTTGGCCGAAGTATTTATTGATGTCGGGCGCAGGGAGCGCATGCGCTACCGTATCGTCTTCGAGACTCGAATCACGGATCGCTTGCCCGATATGGCCAACCGTTTCTACGCACTCTTCGCATCTAAAAAGATGCTCTTCGATCGTTTTTCGCTCTACGGCTGTCGTCGACCTGGACACATAAATCGCCAAGGCTAGGTCGTTGAGACATCCCGACTCCGTGAATAGATCGGAAGAATCTCCTCCATCCCGTATCAAGGCGTCGCCATTACTCATCTTTAACTCCATGCCCATTAACCCTTTCTTTTAAATGTCTCAGGATCTTCCCGATAGCTTTATCAACCCCCTTCCTTGAGAGGTTAACTCCGCAATACTGAGAGATTTCCGCAAGGGTTAGGCCGCTAACCAAGTAAAGTTTAAAAATCAAGAGATACCGATTCCGCGTTTCTATATTCGATATTTCGTCCCGTAAAAAGGCCTCTGCCATCTCAACGAGTTCTTTTAGCAGTATGGATTTTTCAATTTTTAAATCTTCCCGACTGGCGCAAATCCGTCCGAGTATGGACGGGTCCATTCCTTCAAGACTCCTTTCCATGTGAAGGCGCCGATGTCCGCGTATATGCCTAAAATGGCTAGCTACCACCGATGCGCATATTACGGATAAATACGAGACGAAGGCCTTTTCACAATCTCCCCTGAAGTGTTTGAGCGCCATGCTGTTATTCTTAGTCAATCGGACAAGCACCTCCTGCACCAAGTCTTCTGTATCGAGACCGAGGTCCTGACCGCTACTGAGGGACACAAACGCACTTCGGGACAACATCGAGCGACAGGCTTTAGAAACGAACTGTCGTATGCGGCCCAAATATCGAGATAAGAATTCACGCCATATGTAAGGATTGTAGCCCTCTCGAGTACACTCACTTAGAAGAGTCATGACATCAAACTTATCTACAGACGCCGAGATCACTCCCTCTGCATAAGGATCTGACGCGGGCATCGAAAATGAAACAACGCGGTCCTTGGATTCCATTTCGTGTACCCCCAATGCACCGAGAATTCTTTTTCAGATAAAATCTGCAACGAAAATGCAAAGGGACCTGGAGCCAAACTGGCGGCTACCTTCCCCCCACGATTGACAAGCTTATATCCTTCGACCCAGGATTTCAAGTACATTCTGTATGGGGAGTGTGCGTCAAATTTGTTGGTGGTTTGAATCAGTCAGGGAGATTTTCTGATGATGGTTTTGTATATTTATGGTAGGATTCATTTAACCACAAAGACACGAAGACACAATAAGGGAGCACTTTTCGGCGCGCTTTTCGCAAATTATAAAAAAAGCAGACGGCTTTAAGGACTAGGGCCGTGCGGTCTATACGCCGGCCATCTTGCTTCTACAGAACCGGGAGCGGTAGCGACCGGGTGCCCACTCTTTCTCAATGGGCCGACCCGGTCGCTACCGTTCCCGGTTCTGTTACTTTATAACCGTTCAAAGTATATATATTGACGGGAACGGCCTGGTTTTGCTAGGTTAGACCCTTAACCATGGGGATCTTGATTTTCAATGTTGAAATTTACTTTGGAAAAACGCTGTAGTTTGTCTTATCACGAGCAGATAAAAAGCCAGATTATCTCCGGCCTATACACCGGCAAACTGCGAGAAGGAGATCGCTTGCCTTCCATACGGGAAATGTCTGCCGATCTCGGCATTAACTACAAGACCGTCCAAAAAATCTATGCCCGCTTAGAGCAGGAAGAGTTTCTTGAAGTGACCCGCGGCAGCGGCGTATTCATTCGGCGGCGCACGGAAGGTGAATTCCAAGAGCTGCGCCGCCATGCGATCGTCAATTTGATCAAGGCCACATTGGATCATGCTCGCCGCATCGGCCTCCCCGCCGAGAAATTCTCCAATTTACTGAACAACTACGTATCTCCCTCCAGCTTTAAACGTTTCCATTGTGCAGTGGTCGATGATGAAGAAGAAGCCATTGTCTTCTCGCAAGAGTTGGAGCGCCGTATAGGGATCGCTGCCCAACCGCTGCCACTGCAGTATATCGAAGCGGCCACGGCGACATCTGATTTCGCCATTCCCGAAACTGCTTATCTGCTGACCACGAGCTGGCACTTAGAAGCGGTGCGACGATTTGCCGACCTCCATCAGAGGAAAGTGTTAGAGCTTAAGCCCAATCCACAAGTTTATAGCGAAATTGCCGGCGAGATTCAACAACACAATGTGGCGGTTGTGGTTAACGACGCGCGGACGATTCACGCGTCTTCCGAAGTTTTCATGAACATTCTCCAGCCGCGCACCAGCAAACGGTTCTTTATCGCGACCGCGCAAGATACGGCCATGTTGTCGGAAATTATCGCGCATGCTGATTTGATTTACGTGTCCCCGTTATGCTGGGATGCTTTGCGGAGAATGACCCCAGCTCACATTGAGATGCGCACCTTCAAGGACCTCATTGCTGATGAAACGCTCGACACGCTACGCGGTCTGCGGATCTTTGAATAGCCGCGTGCCGGCATTTTTGTAACTGTTCAGGAGCGTGCACTGTTACAGAACCGGGAGCGGTAGCGACCGGGTCTATGTGCCACAGGGCGCTTACCCGGTCGCTACCCGCTCCCGGTTTTGTATAGGCTGCGTGCCCTAATGCGTGGGATGATGTACTAATGAGCGACGCGCTATTTGCGTTTATTGATCGGCTGCCCAAGGTGGAATTGCACCTTCATTTGGAGGGATCGATTCCTGTCCACCTGCTAAAGCGTCTCTCGGGATACGCCCGTGAGGATCTTGATGAACTATATCATTACGCGAACTTTTATGATTTCCTTATGGCCTTCAAGAAGGTTTGCCGCCTGCTGCGGGAGCCGGCGGATTTTGAATTGGTGACTTACGAATTACTCGCTCACCTCGCCCGGCAGAACGTTTGCTATAGCGAAGTCTTTTTCTCGCCCTCCATTCACCGGCGCAACGGTCTCCCGCTGGAGCCCGTGTTTTGCGCCATTTATCGTGCAGCGGCGCAAGCGAAAATGGCGTTGGGTATTGAGATGGCTATCCTCTTGGATTGCGTCAGGCAATGGGGAGAGCTTGAAGCCGGTTATGTCTTGGACTTGGCGATGGAACATCGAAAACAGGGCGTGGTCGGAATAGGCATCGGCGGGGATGAGCTCGCCGCGCCGCCGGAAACGTTTCGCAAGGTTTATGAGGCGGCGCGCGCCGGCGGGCTCCATACGGTAGCGCATGCGGGAGAAGTCGCCGGTCCGGCCAGTGTTTGGGGCGCCGTGCACGCGTTAAAAGCGGAGCGTATAGGACACGGGCTGAGCGTCGCTCAAGACGATCGATTGCTGGCCCATTGTCGCGAAAAACAACTACCGCTCGAAATGAGTCTGACCGGCAATGTGATGACCGGCGCCGTCGCGTCGCTGGCGCAGCATCCCTTTCGCCGATTGTTTGATGCCGGACTGGCGCTCACTCTCAATTCGGACGATCCCGCCATGTTTAGCACGACCCTGACCGCAGAGTACCGTTTGCTGGCCACACACTTTGGCTTTAGCGCCGATGAGCTTCGACGAGTGGCGCAAACGGCCGTACGGGCCGCCTTCCTCCCCGATTCACGGAAGACCGTTCTGCTGGAACGTCTCGAGCAGATACCCTTCACTGATTAATCCGGCACGATGGCGATGGACCAGCCCGCCCGCGGCAGTCGGATCAGCGCCTCCTGCACAGCGCGGGGTTTCGATAGGAGACTGCCGGATATAACCTAATTTGAGCGTTCGGCCGCAGCGACATTCTGCGGAATCAAGAAACCGGTTGTAATATGGCCAGAAATAGGCCACAATTGCCATGTGGCCTTCAGAATTGTCTTTACTGCAAATGCGATAGACGACTTCAACGCCATGGATGCAAGATGGCGAGCGACGGTTCGGGATGCTATTCGCATACATCTGAGTTATGAGCCGACTAAACCAAGTAAGAGCCGTATCAAGAGATTAAGAGATTTGAGACATCCACAGTTCAGGCTTCAGGTAAGTGATATACGCGTCTTTTATGATGTCATTGCGTCAGATGTCGTCATTATCGCTATTATGCCAAAGGAGAAAACGATTCAATGGCTAAAGGAGCAGGGAGAAAAATGATTAAAGTGCCTCTCTCAAAAGTAAAGGATAACTTTTCTGAGTTTGTCAAGAAAGCGGGCAAAGACGAAGTAGTTGTAACTAACCACGGTCGTCCTGTTGCAGTGATTATTGGGTTTGAAGATGACGATGACTGGCTGGAATATCGCTTGTTGAAGGACGATAGATTTCTTACTCGCGTCTCCCAATCGAGACAACAGTACAAAGAAGGGAAATATAAAACGCTTGAAGAGGTGACTTGAGAAGCGGCTTAACCTGCGGCACGAGCGAACCGGCTGGGGCTTGGCCGCTCAGCCACAAGTCGTTCGGCGACCCCTTGTTCCTACAATATACTCGGGGTAAAAATGTCAAACTATAAACCCGCTTGAGAATACCGAGCTTTGCACCAATCACCACGCCGATATTAACCGGTCGCGGGCTCGGGCTACGGCCAGTATATCTAAGGGAGAAAGGGGAGCGGGCTCGCCTTTTCGTATGGCATCGTAATCGGCGCGGATCAGCTCCAGTAATCCGGGATAGGCCGGCTCGTTCTGCCATGTACGCGTCGCCAGGTTTAGCGTGGCCGCCGTCAGCGTACGCAGGGCCAATCCAAAAGGCCGCATGATCTTTTGAGTCCGAGAGGTTTGACCGCCCTCGAAAACCGCGAAGCCATGATAAAGGTCCACATGCGCCGAGCCCCGCGCGCCAATAATATTAAAAACGTTACGTGTGGGTCGGCCGCGCGCGCTGAGATTGATGGCCAGTGAGATGCGCTGGGCCTGTCCCTGGGCGCGCAGCTCGCCGGGCGAGGGGTGCAGCACGGACCACTCACTCCCGTCCAGTCCTTCCGGCAGAAAATGTTGAAAGATGGAGAGCGGATGTGGCAGGATATCCGCCACCAACGGATCGAGCCCTTCAGCGCCGGTTTTTTCGCCGCCCGCGGTCGTAGCTATGACTTCCAGGTGGAGAAGCGGCGCGAGCCGGGACAAGTGCGTCTTCACTTGACGCATGCCCCGCTGAAAAACCATTTGGTGGACCGGAAGCAGCAGACGGCCACGAGCATGAGCTTTTTCAAGCAGCCGTGCCGTACTGACGGCATCCGGCGTCAACGGTTTTTCGGCAAGGACATGGACGCCGGCGTCCAGCGCCTGACTCGCCATCTCTTCATGCGTCGCCGGCGGCGTGCAGATGTGCAACACATCGATCGGGGCGCGGGTCAGTAGATCGTCCAAAGACGAGAAAGCCAGGGCCGCGTGCGCCTGCGCCAGACTGTTCGCCGATGAAGTATCGACATCAGCAAATGCAATAACCCGCCCGCCGGCCCTTCTGAGGGCGTGGGCGTGCCATTGCCCCATTAATCCCGCCCCTGCAATGCCGGCGCATAACAACGAAGCCGCTTGAGAGCTTTTGGTTTTAGTGATCTTCATCGGACTCCAGACTCGTGTTTGAATTCTTCGGGTAAGCCTCCGACGAGTCACGCGCTGATTTGGATAAATGCTTGGCGTATAGAGACAGCTTAGCGGCCAAGGTCAGTAATCGGTAAAGTGGATTCTGCTTCGGCATTTCGTCAGTTGGATGGTTTGCAGGTAAATAGGGCAGTGGCACGTCCACACGCATGATATCCTCATACGGCTCTACAGAAGCTTCGGGCACCAACTCGCGCAGCAATGCGCGCATAGGTTCATTGGGAACCAGAACATCTGAGCGAAAACACCGTAGTCCACGTTCCACCGCGGCCGCCATTAATCGCAGCAGCAACAGTCGTCCCAATCCTTTCCCTTGCGCTTCGTCAATTACCGTAATCGCCGGTTCGGCAATAAATGGATCGACGGTCTGGCGCACGAAGCGGGCGAGGCCCAATCCCTTCTCGGTCCCGTCGGATAAGGTGGTTATCGCGCCGAGGGCAAAGTGGTCAGTGCCATCGAGCTCGGTTAGATAGGTAAGCTCCGATTCGGAAAGGGCCGTCTTGGCGGATAGGAAGCGACGGTAACGGGACGTAGGAGAGAGATGCTTAAAGCCCGTGGCGATGAGCTCTTTGTCCGAGGGTCGTACGAGTCGCAAGCGTACGAGTGTTCCATCAGCCAGCACCGTGTCTTCGCGATAATTCGTATCAAAATAAAAAGGACTCTTGGCCACCTTAAACCTCCTCGTCGGACACGTGAGCGGCGTACGTTGGTCAGGCGTAGCCTCAAACACCACCAAGATTAATACAGAACGGCCATATTGGCAAGCCGTCATCCAGATTTGAATGGTGATTTTTCTTCGGCCATCGTACCGCCGCGCCCACCGTGCGTGCCATGACGGCCCTCGACATAGGTCGCTTCGACCCACTAATAGTAGCACCTATACGCCAGGTCGAAATCTTGCAGGATAGTTACAAAGTACACGGTCACCGGCGGAGAATTCTGAATTGTAACGGTTCAACCACCCAGGTATTAGAACTGCCAACTAATCCAGTATCGGGAGCGGTACGCTGAAGTTTAGGCATGTTTACCAGGATTTATTGAGAGACTACAACTTTTAACCGGTTTGGTTCCGGCTCGTCCAGATTATGAGAGAACCTAAGAGTAAGTTATAATCTAGTCGACCAACTACACATAATATGATATAATTTGGTTATCCCTGGAACCTCTGCGCGAAACTCCCCGCGCTTAAGAGCGTCCATTAACCCATGAATCGAGGAGGTCTGGTCTATGACAAGGTTTCTAATTGGTTGGTCGATGTGGTGGCGGAGTCATTTGTTGCCGCTCGCCATCATTTTGACCATTAAGGGACCTACGGATTTGGCCGGCTCCATTGCCGTGGTGGCCGGGATCAGCATGATCTTGCTCGTACATTGGTCAGGCAAGATGATTTTACAGAGGCGATTTCGGCAGCAAGTCCCCGGCTTTGTGGGATGGTCGATATTTTGGCGTTCAACCACATGTATGGCCGCTTGGCTGCTGGTGATTGCGACTTTGTATTTTTTTACGCTATGGCTGTTTCGCCAGTACGATTTAGATGATCCGGGATTTCTCGGTATACTGTGCGTGGGACTGTTCCTTTGGGCAGATATAAGCAGCTTAGGCTGGGCCGTTGAACAAGCCCGGTTCAAGCTTGGTCGCCCAGTATTGCGCGTCTAGCTAGTCCTTTAACGAACAGAAACTGGAACGTTATTTTGCCGACGGTCTCGGGGCCCTTAACCTTCGGCCTTACCTATTAGCACTACGGCAAAAGATAGGCTTACGGATTTGTTGCCTTCGCCGCTCCCCTTCAATACGACGGCCCAATGGCCCTGTTCATTCTGCTGTAGCGCGGTGGGGCTGGATTTGCGCGCCGAGATTAACATTAACACGCCGGGGTGATTGGTTCCCGAGGCTTGCCGGCTAAGCTTGACCAGCTCATCGAATTTCGGCTGAGCCTCGAGATTCTTGTCCGCCATTCCTGGAATCAGCAAAAGAAAATCAGATGAAGACGCGGCTCCCATGTGGTTGCCATCGGAAGGCATTTGAACATAGCGGAGTGTATAGTAGCCGGGCTTGATGAGTTGTCCGCGAAAATCCGTGCCTTGTACAGGAAAGTGCAACACACCAACCAATGTCCCTTGGCCGACGGCGCGATAACCTTCATTATCGCGGCTCACGTTTGCCGGCACCGCGCGTCGAAGCCACACTTCCGCGGTTACGGCACCCTTGCCATCCATCAAACGAACGCCCTGTGGTTGCAGTGCGCCGCGCACAGTTTCCGCCAGGGTCTTTCCGGTGCAAGCGCCAATAGTTTCAATTTGATAAGGATCAGTACCCGCCCACGCAAAGTGCGCACACAGACACAGGACGAATACTCCAATCATGAGCGTAAGCCGCATAATCACTTTACTCCCTGATGTTCGTCTCCAAACCATTCGCCCGCAACACTATTTGGCAGGGTGCGGATTTCCAAAGGGGCCGTCTAAAATGGCCTTGGCATTTACCACACCGACCACAACTAACCCATCCCGCGGCACGCCCATCCATGATAACATAAGAATGTCTCTCTTCCACGGAGTTGGATCCCCGCCAAGCCGAGCGGTCAGAATCGCTGAGGACCGGAACCTTACGGTGCAGTAGAGTGGAGAAGACCTGCAACGAGTTTTCTTCAGAACTCTCCAGGGGAGTCTCCTATGAGTACTATCAGAGTAAATTTTCACACATGATTCCAACCAATTGCAAGGTACTACCACGAAACCGCGAACAACCTGGCCTCGATTCCTACTTGATCTATGCTCCCGTCAGCAGTACCATAATGCACGCAGTCTTTGGCTCAGCATGGCTTCAGGCTTACTTGGGAGCATAGCCTTATGAGAAAAAGAACACGGTCAGGCGAAGAAGCGAACTCGGCAAAATGGGAGGATTGGGGGGAGTTCATCGAGAAGGCATTGGCGGCCACCTGAATGAGGCTGGTTTCGCCGGAGTTGCACCCTTTTGGACAGTTCAACGGCGTGAGCCAATAGACGGTGACCAGGAGCCCAGGTCAGCCTACCTGTCTTTATAATGGTGGACGCCGCCCTGGCTTCTCCGACTCGCTCAGCGGCGATTTACGCGCCAAGGCGGTTTTTGGTTTTGAATCTGACGGCACACCGCTAGTTGTTTAATGGGGAATGGGCGCCTGCTCAAGTTCCCAGACGTCAGGCGCCGGAATTTTGTAGGAGTTTATATGCAACGCCGAGCCTTCATGGCATCCGTTTTACGTTTTGGAGCCGCGGCTTTCGCAACGTTACGTGAGGACAGCATCGACCGTGTGCTCGCGGCCGGCCGTCGCGTCACGTCTGCCTCGACCGAGGCGGCAGCGGCCGATGAGGACTTCTGGCGGGAGATTCAACAGGCCTTTACTGTGGATCGCAGCCTCATCAATCTCAATAACGGAGGGGTTAGTCCTTCGCCGCGCGTGGTACAGGGCGCCTTGCGCCGTTATCAGGAATACTCCAACCAAGCGCCGGTCTACACGATGTGGCAAGTGCTCGAGCCCCAGATCGAGGGCGTGCGCCGGCGCCTGGCCGCGGCGTTTGGCTGCGATGCGGAAGAGATGGCGATTACGCGCAACGCCAGCGAGGCTTTGGAAATCTGCCAACTGGGATTGAACCTCCAGCGGGGCGACGAGGTGCTCACCACGAATCAGGATTATCCCCGCATGCTGACGACGTGGCGTCAGCGCGCCGAACGCGACGGCATTGTGCTGAAGACCATTTCATTTCCAACGCCGCCGCCGAATTTAGATTATTTGGCCGAATTATTTGAGAAGAATATCAGCCCGCGCACGCGGGCCATTATGGTCTGTCACATCACGTACCTTACCGGACAGATTTTTCCCATCAAGCGCATTTGCCAAATGGCGCGCGCCCGCGGCGTTGAAGTTATCGTGGATGGCGCGCACGCTTTTGCGCACTTTCCGTTTCAACTGAGCGAACTCGACTGCGACTACTACGGCACCAGCCTGCACAAGTGGTTGTTGGCCCCGCACGGCACCGGCTTCCTTTATGTGCGGAAGCAGAAGATCGCTGATCTTTGGCCGCTGATGGCGGCGCCCGCCGCCATGCGATCCAACATTCGCAAGTTCGAAGAGATCGGCACCCATCCGGCGGCCAACCACAATGCCATCGCCGAGGCGCTCACCTTTCACGAGGGCATCGGCGCCGAACGAAAAGCCGCCCGGCTGCGCTATCTGAAGAATCGCTGGGTGGAACGATTAAGCCGGCTGCCCGGCGTGCGGTTATTGACCAGTCCGCACCCCGCGCAATCCTGCGGACTGGGCTTGTTGAGCATTGACGGGAAAGACCCTGGCCCGCTCGCCGCGCATCTCTGGGAAAAATATCGGATTCTGGTGACCGCCATCACCCACGATGAATTCCGCGGGCTGCGTATTACTCCCAACGTATACACTACACTGGAAGAGATTGACGCATTTTGCGACGCCGTCGAAAAAGCCGTCCGCGCCTGACAACTCAATCATTGGTATTACACTGGGCACTTTGCGGGGGAGTATGAAAACGCAGGCTTGCCTGACAAATGATGTTGCTTATGACAGCGCGGGGGCCGCGGACGTAACCTCGACCAAGGATTCCGTACGCGCATATCGGCACGCCCACGAGACCGACATCCTGGTTGAGTTTTATGACCTGCTCAAGATTCCCCATGTCGCGCGGGATCTCCCCAACATACGGAAGAATGCCGATCTAATCATGGCGATGATGCGGCGCCGTGGGATCGAGTCGCGTCTTCTCGAAGGCCGCGTGTCCGACACGCCGCTGGCTCGGCCCCTCGAGAAAGTTCCGATGGTTGTGGCCGCTCGTCCCCAATATTGATACGCTCCGCTCCGGGGCGGGAATTGGATTTGCTAGTGCGCCAGGCAAGCTGGCATAGTCCAGTTGGTTGCAAAGCCAACCTAACAAAGTTAGCTGACCGTTAGAACCGAGTTTTGCATCCATGCAGGTAACTGCATAGATGAAGCGTAAACAGGAAGACCGT
>JACOSC010000290.1 GCA_016179055.1 Acidobacteriota bacterium | reverse complement strand
CTTAGGCTATGGCGGGGCGCCCGCACGCAGTGGTGGGAACGAAAGGATCGCGCGGGTCTGTGGCCAATGTCCAAACTACAGAGCCCCCGTGCCGGGCCGGCGCCGCTACCGTCTGATTGGCTTATGATCGAACTTCAGGAGTATGCTACAATACGTTTGCAGCCGGGCGGGCCGGATGATCGCTGTTCCGACATCAGTTTACTGACGGCCGGAAGGGAGGAAAGTCCGAACTCCATCGGGCATGGTGCCCCGTAACGCGGGGGCGGAGCAATCCGACAGCAGCGCAACAGAGAGCAAACCGCCGATGGCTTATCCCTGCTGGCTTGATTACTTGCGCGAGCGAGAAACTCAGGTGAAGCGGGAAAGCTCAGGTAAGGGTGAAACGGTGCGGTAAGAGCGCACCAGCGCCACGAGCAATCGAGGCGGCTAGGCAAGTCTCACCAGGAGCAAGACCAAATAGGCCGCACTTTCGTCTGCCTTTTTTATTGGCGCCGACGAAGAGAATCGCCCAGTCGAATCCTGCCTTTTGAACGGCAGGGAGTGCGGCGGGTAGGTCGCCGGATCCAATCAGCAATGGTTGGACTAGAGGAATGATCATCACCCGGACTCCGGGTACAAAATTCGGCTTACAGGCCCGACCCGGCTGTTTGTTTGACAAGCGAACGATGTGTATCTGACCTCAGATTTGTTGGGGAGATCTGGGGCGCACACTGGCTTTAGGCCGCCATTGATCCGCTTTGCCGCGGCAGGGACTTCGGATAGACGTTGGATTGCCGCCGCTTCGGCGGACCGAACAATTAAAATCTGGGAGTCCGCTCACGGAAATTTATGGCCAACTTATCCGGTAACATTTAAATTGATTCACTTCGCTCTTTACAAACCAGCCGTATTATGGTAATTTAACAATTTATTTTGAAAATCCCAGTCTAATTCCAGAGGGGGAAGCAAGTGTTAGCTAAGGAATCCAAGACCAATTTGATTGTTGCTCACCAGCTTCATATCAAAGATACCGGTTCGCCGGAAGTCCAAGTAGCCATTTTAACCGAACGAATCAATTACCTAACGAGTCACTTTAAAACACATCAGAAAGACCACCACTCCCGCCGCGGCTTGCTGAAAATGGTCGGGCAGCGTCGTAGGCTATTGGATTATCTGAAACAAAACAGTTTCTCGCGCTATCGTGCGCTGGTTGAGAAATTAGGGCTAAGAAAATAGCGAGTGCAAACACCTGGAGATAACATAAACTATTACGGTAGGTACACTCGTCTTCCACCTAAAAATATTACACTCCCGCCGGATCTTATCTGTAAGTTTCCAGTCGAAATCTGCATCTTTACAATAAGGACAGTGGTCGTCTCCCCACTGTGCATTTCTGAAGTTGGGGGAAAGAGAGAATAAATTATGATTGAAAAAACAAGTGTTGTTATCGGTAACAAGGAACTAACTATTGAAGTAGGTCGAGTCGCCAAGCAGGCTGACGGCGCGGTTTATCTGCGCTATGGGGATACGGTGGTATTGGTTACCGCGTGCGCGGCCGACAAGCCGCGTGAAGGCATCGATTTTATGCCGCTGACCGTGGATTATCGAGAGTACACTTACGCGGCCGGAAAGATTCCTGGCGGCTTCTTCAAGCGGGAGGGAAGACTGACCGAAAAGGAAGTGCTCACCTGCCGGGTGATCGATCGTCCGCTGCGCCCGTTATTTCCGGAAGACTATCATTGCGAGACGCAGGTGATGGCTCTGGTGCTTTCGGCCGATGTGGAAAACAACCCGGATATCATGAGTATTACCGGCGCTTCTATGGCGCTCTATCTTTCGAACATACCTTTCACAACGCCGATTGCCGGTGTGCGGGTCGGGCTGATCAACGGACAGCTTGTTGTTAATCCGACACTGACCGAAATCAAGACCAGCGACTTGAACCTAGTAGTGGCCGGCTCGGAGGAAGCGATTGTTATGGTGGAAGCCGGCGCCAATCAAGTGTCGGAAGAAATCATTATTGAGGCCCTGCTCTTTGCGCATGAGAATATCAAAAAGATTGTTGCCGTTCAGAAGGAGTTATATAGCAGGCTTAACGTTACAAAACGTCCGGTGATCAAACAGGAGTTCGACACGGAGTTTTATGGCCAGGTCGAGCGCCTGATCACCAACCCCATACGAGAAGCTTTGCGCATTAAAGGCAAATTGGCTAGTTACAAGCGGCTCGATGAAATCAAGGATGGGCTGATTGAATCTATCCCGAAGGAACAGGAAGAACGCCGGGAAGACGCCGAGAAAATCTTTAAGCAGGTTATGGAACGCGTGTTCCGGCACGACGTGCTCGATGAACGCCTGCGTCCCGACATGAGAGCGTTCGATGAGATTCGCCGGATTGAGTGCGAGGTAGGCTTTTTGCCGCGTACCCATGGGTCGGCGCTATTTACGCGCGGGGAGACCCAGGCCTTGGTGACCACTACTCTGGGCACCGCCGAGGATGCTCAACGCCTTGATACTCTGGAAGGTGATTCATCCAAACGCTTCATGCTGCATTACAACTTCCCGCCGTTTTCCGTCGGCGAAACAGGCATTCAGAGAGCGCCCGGACGCCGTGAAGTTGGACACGGCGCCTTGGCCGAGCGAGCCCTAGCAATCGTCCTTCCAGCCGAAAATGAATTCCCTTATACGATTCGCATTGTCTCCGATATATTGGAGTCCAACGGATCCTCCTCGATGGCTACCGTCTGCGGTGGGACACTCTCCCTAATGGATGCCGGTGTGCCGATCAAGAAGCCGGTGGCCGGTGTGGCCATGGGCCTAATCAAAGAAGGGGACAAGTATTCGATCCTGACCGATATTGCCGGCGCCGAGGATCATTACGGCGATATGGACTTCAAAGTAGCGGGGACGGACACCGGCATCACGGCCCTGCAAATGGACATTAAGACGTCGGGAGTCACTCGAGAGATTCTTGCGGAGGCCTTGGCGCAAGCCAAGCGCGGCCGTCTGTTTATCTTGGAGAAGATGATGGCCGTGCTGAGCGAATCGCGCAAAGAGTTGTCGCCTTACGCGCCGCGCATCATCACCATCATGATTCCAACTAGCAAGATCGGCGAAGTAATCGGCAGCGGCGGTAAGACTATTCGTGGAATTATCGAGCAAACCGGCGTGAAGATAGACATTAACGATGATGGGTCGGTTAACATTGCGTCCACCGATGATGCGGCGGCACAGAAGGCTATCAAGATCATTCAAGGATTGGTCGAGGAGCCCATCGTCGGGAAGATTTATAAAGGACGGGTTACGCGTATCGCCGAGTTTGGCGCTTTTGTTGAGATCATACCTAACCAAGAAGGGCTTTTGCACGTTTCCGAGATCGCCGAGTATCGCGTAAAGAATGTACGGGATGAACTCAAAGAAAATGACGAAGTAATGGTTAAGGTTCTGGAAGTGAATCAAGGTAAGACTCGCTTGAGCCGACGGGCCGTGCTGCGTGAGCAGCGAGTGGCCGCGGGCGAACCGCCTCCGGAAGGCGCGGTGGAGTCCGGCAGCCGGGATGGCTCTCGTCCCGAAGGTGAGGGGCGAGGGAATTTCCGCCGAGATAGAGACTCTCGCGGCGGTCCGCGTGGCGACAATCGGTCAAGTGGCCGACGTTTCTAGCGGGAAATATCTTTTGAGCTTAAGGCGAACTACACGGATTGGTGAAGCCAGGCGTCGCCAATTCGTGTGGGTCCGCCGAGAAATGGGAAGTGGAATGATCCGTCTTGCCAAGCCAACGTAAATCCGCAACAGTGGTCTTGAGCTTCAAAAGTTGCTGCCCATGCGTCACGTTTGCCGCACGCGTCTTCAGTGACTAAACTTGGCAACTGATTACGAACAACGAACCATAGACAACGAGGGGCTCAGGCAGCCTCGTTTACCCCTGCCCTTTCCGCACTAGGAACCAGTATCATAGGCCCGCGGCGGCGCCTCGTTAGAAATACTATGAGTCCAGAAAAACTCAGACAGCTTTTGGAAGCCGTTAAGGCCGGAAGTGTCTCGGTGGGACAAGCCGCGCAGAAGCTGCGGACGCTTCCGGTCGAGGACATTGGCTTCGCCCGTGTGGATCACCACCGCGTGTTGCGGCAAGGGTTTCCTGAAGTGGTGTTCGGCGCCGGCAAAACCGTCCATCAGATTGTTGAAATCGTCAGGCGGATCCTAAAAGGCCATTCCGATACCAACCTATTAATTACCCGCTGTACGGATCCGGCGGTCTTTCGACGGATTAAACGATTTTCTCCCCAGGCCGAATTCCATAAGGATGCCGGCGTGATTCGTGTGCTGCGGGACCGTTGTCGCTATGGGGTTGGAAAGATTGTCGTCGTTACCGCGGGAACATCGGATATACCGATTGCCGAAGAGGCGGTTTTGACCGCCACCGCCATGGGAAATGAGGTCCAAACTATATACGACGCCGGGGTTGCCGGTATTCACCGCTTGCTGCAGGAAACGGAAAGTTTGACGTCGGCCACCGTGCTGGTCGTAGTAGCGGGCATGGAGGGCGCTCTGCCCAGCGTGGTGGGAGGCTTGGTCAGCGTGCCGGTTATTGCCGTTCCCACCAGTGTTGGATATGGCGTTTCGCTTAATGGGCTCGCGGCTTTGTTGGCCATGCTGAATAGTTGCGCAGCCAATGTCACGGTAGTTAATATCAACAACGGGTTTGGGGCCGGCTATGTTGCCAGTCTCATCAATCGCCGCCGACCGATCGAGGAGACGCCATAGAAGGCAGGCCAATTACTTTTCCCGCTGGTAAGAAAGCCGCAACGGCGCAGGCGGTCGGAATTCATGAATCAGCGGCCGAGGCCGGAATGTGAATGTCAGCACAAACGCTTATCCTGAGCTTAGGATAGTTCCTGAAGTTCGATCATAAGAAACGTGCGGACGCCAAAATCCAGCCCGCAGGGTCCTGGAGTTTGGACATTTTTAGGGAGTAGGGTACTGCTTACAAATCCAAGCTCCGCAGGAGCGAGCTATAATAGCCAGGGGCTAAGCGAAGCGCAGCCCCTGGAAAGAAAGCGTCCCCAGCACGCCAGCCCTGTAAGGGCGCACTACTGGAGATCAGTTCCTTGTCCACCGTCGTTGTCTTCCATCCGTATTCATCGAGCAGCAGGGTAGCGCG